>NZ_CATMPS010000003.1:0-159077 GCF_950073225.1 uncultured Oscillibacter sp. | reverse complement strand
AAATCCGACTTCTGCACGTCGGCAAACTCGACGCCAGGAGGTGGCGCGGGAGGCTCCGGCTTCTTCTCAGGCTGGGGAGGTATCTCCTGCGTGGTGAAACGCTTGACATATATCCGGGTGGGCTTGCTCCGGCACTTATAAACCCAATTCCGATCAGATGCGGGCGCTGGGGAATACCTCTTACACATGGGCCGCTCCTGACAGCCGTTTGCAGGCGGAGCTTCTGCCGCCGTCGGAGCAGCCGTCTTACACCGAGGAGGACGCGCTCCTCAACCAGTATATGAAGCAGTCCCGCATTGACGGCTATTTTGATGGTGATACGTTCGTGCGCACTTCCTCTGAACCTGTAAAGCTGATTTTGAAAAGCGACATCTCAAAAGCGGATTTGGAAAAATTCCGTGGCGAGCTTGCCGAAAAAGGGCTTGACGCAGACATTGACTGGCAAGGTGTAAAGGAAGATTTTGTGCAAATCGGCGTCGGCTTCGATAACATTGAGCGGTTTGAGCAAAAAGCCGATTACCTCGCCTCACGGTACGCGGTTTTGAAGGACCGCATACAAAATCAATTTACAGGAGAGCAACAGGAGGCGGAGTTGCAAAAGCTGGAGCAGATTTATACAGAGGCAAAAGAGGAAATGGCGAACACCTATGCGGAAAGTATCGGCGGCTTTTTCGAGGACCTGGGGCAGTCGGGCGCGGCGGAAGATATGCGGAACAGCGTTTCGGCGCTGGTAGATCAAAAGGCCAATGCTTACACGGATTACATTGAAAACAACAGAGACTATGTGAGCATTACCGATCCCGACAAACAGTGGCTCAAACAGGACGATGCATATATGGCGGCCCAGCTCCGGCAAAGCGCCTCGTCCGCAGAATTGCAAAAGCAGCCGGTCAATGAGCAGGCCCCCTATGATGGAAAGGATTTGGCGTTTGCCGGTATCTATGCGAAAACCCTTTCCCAACAACTGCAAAATCCAACCTGGAATGTCAATGAAAGTGACGCGGCCCTGGGCCAGCACCTTGCGGAGCAGTACGGCGCATTGAAAACCAGCGCCGGGAGCGCCGGTATCAGCGAAAAGCTGTCCAATATGCTTAATTCCTCCTTTGACCCGTTTATGGACCGGCTGATGGACTCGCTGGACGCGCTCATAGACCAGAACCGGGGATGGGTGGCGGAAAAGCCCTGGATGTCCGGCACGATTAGAACAAATTATATTGACCGGGAAAGCGTTTATCGCTCTTTCCAAAACGCGATTACCAAAGCGTAATATCCAGATTTCATAAGCCATTTAGCCGCCAACGGAAACGGCATATAAAAAAACCGTTGGATGGGCGGCTGTCTATTAACGCGCTCTGAATAAATACCAAACGGCGGTTTTGAAACAACGATTTCAAGACCGTCGTTTTTTACTGACACGGCGGCAAAAGGAGGTTATGCCGTGCCATTTTATATTATTTGTCCCCTTGATCTGTCAAAAAAAGCCCTCCCCCTCTAAAGGGAAGCCCTGACCGCAAATGCGAAAATTGTAAAATCCTGTCGCCCCGACACGTCCGTATGGCCTTGCGCCATGCGGACATTTTTATACCCCGGAGCCTCTGGACACCGTGTCCAGAGGCCCGCTGTCGTTCCCCGCCCTCCATTTCGATCTGTCCCTTTCCGCCCCGTATCGAAATGGAGGTTACATATGACGACCATCAAATTGAACAACTACTACCCCCATCTGACCGAGTGCGTCACCCTGGAAGTGTCGGAGGAGATTGCCGTGACCCTCTCCATTGGGGGCCGTATGTGCGACAGCTACAAGCGGCGCAAGCGGGACCATGACGAGTGCTCCCTGGACGGGACCCCCGGCTTTGAGGCCGACGTGACCTATCCCCCGCTGACCCCGGAGGAGATCATGGAGCTGGCCGAGGACCGCGCCGCCCTCTATGCCGCCCTTGACCGCCTCCCGCCCGTCCAGGCCCGGCGCATCTATGCCCACTATATCCTGGGCAGGAGCAAGACGGGAATTGCCAGGGCGGAAAATGTGACGGAGAACGCCGTCCGGGACAGTATCAGCCGGGGCATGGAAAAGCTCAAAATTCTTTTGGGGAATTTGCGCTGACCCTCTGTGAAATTCCCATAATTCGGCCCGCATGAGCGTATAGCCGTAAACATGAAAAACTGGCCTGGAGATTTGCTCCAGACCAGTTTTTCCTATGCTTTCATATCTACGCCCTGGCGGTATTCATCTAAGATGCTGGTGTCAAAGGGCTGCCCCACCTGCCAGCCGGGAACACGGGATTTTACAAAATCCTGTAATCTGACGGCCTCCTCACGATGGATTTGATTAAGTGTATATCCTGCATTAGCCCTATCCTTGGGAGGGAGTGTCAAGACATACGCTTTAATTGTATCCCCCATATCATTTCCGCTTGATGCAGTCATGCCGTAATATTTCTTCATATTATTAAAAGTCATATCTCTGATTCGTGTCTCTACTTCTTTCGATACTGGAATGATCTTAAAATCAGATTCTTTCATCCCAGTAATATCCATACCTTCGGGACAATAGGGATTTACATGGCCTTTTGGGGGGAGTGAACCATTGGGAAGGTTTGGTGTCGCGCTTTGCTGTTGATACCGGTCTCTGTTTACCATCATTCTTGCAAGAGCATTGATTGTCATATCGCCGCCTCCTTTTTGTGCTGATTGCAAGCCTATTTTTTATTTATATCGGCAGATTTAGGAAAAAATAAAGTCCTTTTCCAAAGAAAATTTGAGTTTTTAGAAATTATTTAGATGAAATTTTTTGATATTTTGTTCCATTGGCGTCACGGCCTTTCCAGATTATAAAAACACTCAAAATTCTTTTGGGAATTTGCGCTGACCGCCTGCGAATTGTGCTTATAACCCGCCTGATAGGTGAGGAGGGACAAGTCCCTCCCGCCGACAACTGAATATACAGTATTCCAGGCACAAAACCCGCGTGAATAGCGGCAAAAGGCGCGCCGCCAGGATGGGAGCTCCGAGGAGGTGAACAGGGAGCGGACCGAGCGATCAACGCGAACCTTTGACCCGGCTGTGGCAGGCCGGGCGCGACGACAGCGCGGGGGATTATGAAACTTGCTCACGCCCTCCCACGGACTTGCGGGGGAGCCCTGCGGTACGCGCCAGCCATAAAAGGGTTCCCAACGGATCAATGATCCGTTGGGAAGAGCCGGAACAGCGAAATGAACGAATTTTCGCCGCAAGGCGGAAATGAGCGATATGGAGCTTGTGACGGCGAGGCAGCGGTGCTGTGGAGCTATGACAGCCGGAGCCACCGGCGGCCTGGAATACTCCCCGCGCTGGGGGTGCGTGGCAAATACAGCGTACAACAAAAACTATGGGGGCCGCCCGCCTGGGGCCTGTCTGTCTTACGGCAGCCCAAACTTCCCCCGGCGCGGCGGTCCCGTTCGTGGATCGAAATGGAATACCCTGCTGGCCTCTGGACACCGTGTCCAGACGTGGAGCAAGGTTGAAAGGCAGCACTTCCAGGTGCTGCCTT
This sequence comes from uncultured Oscillibacter sp., assembly GCF_950073225.1. Classification (NCBI taxonomy): domain Bacteria; kingdom Bacillati; phylum Bacillota; class Clostridia; order Eubacteriales; family Oscillospiraceae; genus Oscillibacter; species uncultured Oscillibacter sp. The sequence goes on along the minus strand of NZ_CATMPS010000003.1, from coordinate 155,548 downwards.
TCTGCGTTTCCCCACTACCCAGCGGGAAACTTGTACGCATAGGAACCCCCGTTTTACATAGGAGGGCAGATTATGGCACACACGAGGACCAGCTACCACAAGGAAGTGAAAACGGCCTCTTTCCAGGGCCGGACGATTACCGTTGAAAACCTGACCCCTATTCTCGCCCCCAAGGTGCGGGACAAGCGCAGGCGGGAGATCGAGACGGGGCTTTATTCCGTGTTCCGCAAGTACGCTCCAGGCCGCGCGGAAATGCGCTGACCGGGTGACATCCTTGTGATTTGGGGCTGTCTTTGGTATAATATACTTGTAAAGGTTGACAGCTCCATTCCGATACGGAAAGGAGCCGACAATGGAAAATCGCATTGACGCTATCTACGCGAGACAGTCTGTGGACCGTAAAGACAGTATCAGCATTGAAAGCCAGATTGAGTTCTGCAAGTACGAGCTGCGGGGAGGGAATTTCAAGGACTACAAAGATAAAGGATTTTCCGGCAAGAACACGGACCGCCCCCGCTTCCAGGAGCTCATGGCCGACATCAAGCGGGGCCTGATCCGCCGGGTGGTGGTTTACAAACTGGACCGTATCAGCCGTTCTATTCTGGACTTCGCAACCATGATGGAGCTGTTCCAGCAGTACAATGTGGAGTTTGTTTCCTCTACGGAAAAGTTTGACACGTCCACCCCAATGGGCCGGGCCATGCTGAATATCTGTATCGTGTTCGCACAGTTAGAGCGCGAGACGATCCAGAAGCGAGTGACCGACGCCTACTATTCCCGGTGTCAGCGGGGCTTCCACATGAGCGGCGCGGCCCCCTACGGCTTCAAGCTGGAGCCCACCACCATCCAGGGCATACGCACGAAAATGATGATCCCGGACCCCGACACGGCGAATATCGCCCGGTTGATGTTTGAAATGTACGCCGAGCCGTCCACGTCATTCGGAGATATTGCCCGGTACTTCGCCCAGGAGGGCATCCTGGTGTATGACAAGGAGCTGCGCCGGGGCTTCATTTCTCAAATGCTCCGCAACCCCATTTACGCCCAGGCGGACCTGGAGCTGTACGAGTTCTTCAAGGGGCAGGGGGCCGTGGTGGTAAACGAGGCGGCGGACTTCGCCGGGACCAACGGCTGCTATCTCTACCAGGGCCGGGACGTGCAGGAGCGGAAAAACAAGGACCTGAAAAATCAGATCCTTGTGCTGGCCCCCAGCGAGGGCATTGTTCCCGCCGATACCTGGCTGCGGTGCCGGAAAAAGCTGATGGCAAATATCACGTTCCAGGGCGGGCGCAAGCCGAAAAATACCTGGCTGGCCGGGAAAGTGAAGTGCGGCCACTGTGGGCGGGCGCTGAAAAGCATGGGCAACCGGGCGGGAACGCAATATCTTCGCTGTACCAAGCGGGCGGACAACATGAGCTGCGAGGGCTGCGGGACGCTTCGGACGCCGGAGTTTGAACAGTTCGTCTATGAGGCTATGGTGCAAAAGCTGTCCGAGTTCCAAACCCTGACCGCCCAGGCGGAGACGGTCAATCCCAAATTGACCGCCTTAAACGTGGAGCTGGCCCAGGTGGAGGACGAGATTGAAAAGCTGCTGAACACCCTGACCGGGGCCAGCGCGGTTTTGATGTCCTACGCCAACGGGAAGATTGAGGAGCTGGACGCCCGCCGTCAAGGGCTGATAAAGGAGATTGCCGCGCTGAACGCCGAAAGCGTCTCCCCGCAAAAAATCGAGTACCTGTCCTCCCACCTGGGAAATTGGGACAACATCGACTTTGACGACCGGCGGCAGGTGGCCGACATCATTCTCTCCCAGGTCCACGCCACGGCTGACCGTGTGTCGTTTGAGTGGAAAATCTGATTTCTTACCCCCAGCGCCCTATTCAATGGTGTGTTTACCATTGTCAAGCGATGTTTGCGTTTTACAATGGCCTCACCAAAGAAAGCGAGGTGCGGTCTATGAGAAAAATATTGCTGGTTGACGACAGCAGCGCCATTGCACAAGAACCGGCAAAACTATTGAAGCGCAGAGGCTATGGGGTGCAAACAACAGTTACCGTGGCCGGGGCCAAGGAGGTCATTGAAAAGGAGCGGCCTCTTTTTATCAGCTCCGACCTTGATTTACCGGATGGTTCCGGCCTGGAGCTGTTGGACATGGTTCAGGCTGCTGACGCTGATTTTCCATCATCTCACCTCTCTTTCTTCGTGTCAATAGAAAAATGAAATAAATGAAATATTTGTCTCTTTCTATTCCGGGTGCTTCGGAGTGACCATTGCAAAACATTTCGTGACATTCAGAGAGCATTTCATAATAAACAGGCGGATGGCTGCTTGCCAGTGCAGGACAGCCGTAGTATAATATTTTGTCATAATAATATGGGAGCCCTGCAAACAAAAGTCAAGCCCTAAAACGAGAAAATTTTAGGGGGATGAAAAAGGGGCCAACAAACTAAGCCTGCAAAGTCGGATTTTTGCAGACCGAAATATGCAGCTTCACAGTTCCAATTACGGTTAAGCGGTCTCCTGGTTGTCAGCGGCGTTGAGGCATTCTTTGACCCTGGCGTAATAAATGCGCAGGAACTGGTTCTCGGCGGCGGTCATGTAGACGAAGTAGGGCTTGCCCTTGGAGCGTTTCTTGTTCAGGAACTGGTAGACCGGCTCTCCAAGAGTAATCCAACCACCAAGCGCGGCTCTCCCCATCTGCGCAAGACCTTGTACCAGATCGTCTGCACCCATCTGCGCAAGGCCCCCTCTGACGAGCCGCTTGCCGGAGTCATCCACGGTCGGATCAACGCCGGCGAAAGCGGAGATAGAGCTGCGCTGGGGAAAACGGCGCACATCGCCAATCTTCGCAATCAGCGGAGGAGCGGTTTTCTCACCCACACCGTATATGGCCCGGACGGTATCATACTCCGGGAGCTGCCTAGCAAGCCTGTCCATCTCAGCGCGGAGAACGGCCAGTGCGGACTTGGCCGAGGCCAGTTCTTTCGCTGCGGTGGTGATGAGCAGCCTGGTATTGCTGTTCCTGGGTAAGGTGGTGATATGACCTGCGCTGTCCATATACAGTTCCGCCGTTTTCTGTGGGCTGAAATGGTAGCCCTTCCGTTTGCACCACTTGCGGCAGCGCTCGGTGAACGCGGCTTCGCTGGCCAGGTTGATACACTCGCAGTGCCAGAAGGTCATGACAAAATCGACCCATTTCGCACTTCCGTCTGCCCGCTCCGGGCTGGAGAACAGTTCGTTCACCCCCCGGAAACACCTTGTCGGTGAGAGGAATGAGGTTGTTTGTCAGCGCCGCCGCCACCGGCTCATGATACCGGCCTGTGGCCTCCATGACCGCCCAGGTATCCTCCCCCAGCGCAAGAATAGCAAGCGCCATCTGCTCCAGGCCAGCCTCGGTATGCGGATACTCTTTTGTCCGAAGAGCAACTTCACCCATTGGCCGCAGAGCCGCCATCATGCTCTTTCCTTTTGATACGTCGATTCCTACTGCGTTCATGTTTTTCCTCCTGTGTGATTGGATATGGCGTCCGCCTCTTTTTCTCGCCGCTTGTTCTATCTCCTGGTTGACACGAGCGCACCAATATCGGGGCCCCCGACGAGATGGCTCTGCCTGCGCAAATCGAATGCTGCGAATGAGAGAGACGGCTGACGGACTCCCATGCGGGCGTGTTAGCCCAAGGTGATTTGTGTCAGGCCATTTATTCTCCTATTCTACAGCTTCAGCTTTGAGACGACAAAAGACACGGCTGGCTGCCGTGCCTTATACCGTAATCTATATTGTAGGAGGTGGATTACCCCATGCTGCGTATTGCCATCTGCGACGATGACGGCGCTACCGTCCAATCCAACCGAAAAATTGCTGAGGACTGCCTGAAGCAATGCGGAAGCGCCGGCGAGATCGCCGCCTACACCCACAGCGACAACCTGCTTTACGACATCACCGAGGATGGATTTTTCTTTGACCTAATCCTGCTGGACATCGAGATGCCCGGCAGCACCGGGATGGAGCTTGCCGGGAAGATCAGGCCCGTTTTGCCCAATGTGAAGATCATCTTCATTACCTCCCATGTGGAGTACGCCATCGACGCCTTTGAGCTGTCCATCTTCCGGTACGTTCCCAAGAATGACATCGCCCGGCGGCTTCCCGGGGCAATCTGCGACGCCATTCGGCTGATCGAGCTGGAGGAGGGGCAGTTCTATACCATCCAGACTAACAGCCGTCTGGAGAAAATTCCATACAAGGATATCCTTTTCCTCTCGCGGGACGGGAAAAACACCAGCATCACCACCGCAGGCGGCGCGGCAAAGGTGCGCAAGAGCTTACAGCAGGTCTATGAGGAGCTGGCCGCAGAGGAATTTATCTTCATCGACCGGGGCTGCATCGTCAACATGATCCATGTCATGCAGGTCAGGGAGGGTACGGTTGTGCTGAAAAACGGCGCCGCCCTCCCCATCAGCCGCTCCCATCTGCAAGAGGTAAAGGCGCAGATCAACGCCTACTGGGGGGCGCACATATGACGGATGTGTTTCTGCTGCTCTCCAGTATGTTGACCGGGGCGGTGCGTGTGCTTGTGGGACTGACTCTCGTTCACCGGCTGCTGTCCGTAAAGAGGCCAGACCGAAAAAGCATCGCGGCAGGGCTGGCCGGGGCGCTGGCCCTCACGGTTCTGCTGTCCCTGCTCCATGCGCCGGATTTCTACCGGATGGCCCTGGAGGCGGTTCTGATTGCCGCCTGCGCCCCCCGGCTGCAAGGGGCCGGGCTGAGAATGGGCCTGTTTGTCGGTATCTTTTACGAGATTGGCGTCTCCTTCTGGTCGTTTCTCTTATCGGCAGGGCTGGGTGTGCTGCTCCGCTCCCAGGATTTCCTCAATACCGGAACGCTGGCCGGACAGTCCGCCCTCTGGCTGCTCCACGGGCTCCTGACCGTTTTGGCGGTCTGGCTCTCCAGAGGCCGGGAGATCAACCGCAAATCCGCGTTCCGGGCCGTCTCCGCGCTGACGCTGGCGGGATTCCTCGGGGTCATCACGCTGTCGGAGCAAACCGTTCTGGCGATTCCCGACGATACCCTCTATATGTGGACCATCCTGGCGGTGGTGCTGATGATGTCGGTGCTGGTGTTCAACATCAACCGGCAGTACGAGGTGGAAAAGGAGCTGGCAAGGCTGAAATCGGAGCAGGCCGAACTGCTGGAGCGGGACTATACCGCCGTCAACCGGGCCTATCAGGTCAACGCCAGGCTGTTCCACGACTTCCACAACCACATCGGTGTCCTGCGGCAGTTCCTCACCCATGAGAAGTACGGGGAGGCTGTCCGCTACCTGGACGAGCTGCAAGCCCCTGTGCGGAACCTGACCGCCGCCGTCTGGACAGGGGACGAGACGGCGGACTACCTGATCAACAGCAAGGCGGCCGCAGCGGAGGCTGATGGTATCCGGTTCCAGGTCCAGGTGGAGTTTCCCCGCCGCACCAATATCCGCAGCGTGGATCTGTGCGCGATTTTGGGCAACCTGCTGGACAACGCCATCGAGGCGGCCCGGCAGGTAGAAAACCCAGAGAGGCGCACGGTGGCCCTCACCATCCGCCGCATCCACCAGATGCTGGTCATCAAGGTGGAGAACAGCTTCGCCGGCGCCCCTGTCCAGGAGAAGGGCGAACTGAAAACCACCAAGACCGAGGGCGGTCTCCACGGCTGGGGCCTGAAAAGCGCCCAGACCGCCGCGGAAAAATACGACGGAATGGTTCGGGCCGGTGTCTCCGGGGAGGTTTTCCGGGCGGTGGCTACACTGTCCTTTCAGGGAATGGAGGATATTCATGAGTAAATACGACGCTTTGTGGACCTATGTGCAAAAGGATGGAAGCCCGGCCCGGAAATTGACCTTCGGGCAGATCCAGGAGATCGCGGGGATACCCATTGACCACTCTTTCCTGAAATACAAAAAGGAATTGACGGACTACGGGTATCAGGTTGGGAAAATCTCTATGAAGGAGCAGACGGTTGTTTTTAGAAAGATTTAGCGGAGGAACTATATGATTATTTTAATAATGGGAGCATCACACAGTGGAAAAACAGTTCTTGCTCAGAAGCTGCTCGAAAAATATAAATATCCCTACTTATCAATAGACCATCTGAAAATGGGGCTGATTCGGAGCGGACATACGGAGCTTACTCCACTGAGCGCGGATGCTGACCTCACGGCATATTTATGGCCCATTGTTCGCGAAATGATCAAAACCGCCATCGAGAACAGACAAAACCTTATTGTCGAGGGATGCTACATTCCCTTTGACTGGAAAAAGGATTTTGAGGGGAAGTATCTCGACCACATCAAATATGTTTGCCTGATTATGAGCGAGAACTACATAAGAAATCATTTTCCCGATATAAAGGGATACGCAAGTGTGATTGAAAATCGTTTGGATGATGATGGCTGCACAATGGAGGGTGTGCTTGCCGACAATGCACGGATGCTGGAACTCGCTCAAAAATATGCGGTGAACTGTGTGCTGATCGACGATGAATACGATATTCCCCTGGAATTTTAGCCTGCCGGGCGCTTACCCTCTGCGGGCAAGCGCCCCTTTTCGCGGTCAAAAACCTGCCGTTTGCGGACATTCCCGCACAGCGCCCGGTTTTCTGCTATGATGCAGGTACATCAAAGGAAGCACTGCTTCAAGGAGGAAACTGTTATGCGTCATGCCTATATTCGTGGTATCCTGGCTCTGATCTGGCTGGCGGCGGCGGCCGTCAGCGGCGTGTCCGGCAATCTGGAGTGGGCCGGGCTTTATGTCCTGATGGGGGCGGCCTTCGGGTTTTCCGCCTGGGCCTCCTGGAAAAAGGCGAAGAACGATAAGAGGGGGAGTTGACCATGGGCGAAAACATCCTGGAGCTGCAAAACCTCCGCGCCTGGTACAGCGAGGGGAAAAACGTGCTGTCCGGCTTCTCCCTCCAGCTGCGGCCCCATGAGGTGGTGGGGCTGATCGGCCTGAACGGGGCGGGCAAGACCACCTTCTTAAAAACCCTGTCCGGTCTCCATGAGGGCTTCCGCTGCGACAGCATCTATCTGAACGGCCAGCCGATTACTTTTCGGGACAAGGGCTTCAAGCTGTGCCGGTACACCGTCTTTGCCGAGGACAACTCCTTCCAGTATTTCACCTTTCGGGAGTACCTGTCCTATGTGGCGGCGGCATACAAAACGAAATTGCCCGATGTGGCAGAACTGGTGCGGGGCTTTCACTTTGAGGACTACACCGGCACTCTGCTGAAAGACCTGTCCACCGGCAATAAGAAAAAAGCGTTTCTGATCACCGCCTTCGCCCTGAAACGGCCGCTCCTCCTGTTGGACGAGCCGGTAAACGGGCTGGACTTCCAGAGCACGGAGTACCTATACCAACTGATCGCCGGGTACAAAGAATACGGGACAGTCCTGTTCTCCTCCCACATCCTGGAGAGTATTACCCTGACCTCCGACCGGGTGCTGGTACTGGAGGAGGGCCAGATCCGGCGGAGCTTTGAGGGTGGCGAAATCAACGCCGCCAACATTCGGGAGGCCCTGCATGATGAAAATGAGCTTTGAAGTCACCGCCAAAAAGCTGTTTGGCGTGAAATATGAGCGGCTGATTCGGACGCTCTTTCTGGAGCTGGTGGTCTTCTGGGGGCTGCACATCTCCGGGTTCCGGGTGGAGATCGCCCCCTTGATCCTGTACCTGATGACGGTTGCTTTCTCCGCCGGGGTCATGTGGCAGGCCCTCTCCGCCGGGGACAACCGGGCCAACTTGGAAAATATGTTCATGCTTCCCTTTGAGGGCCGAACCCTGGTGTTTTCCTATGCAGCCGCCCTGGGGGCCTACACCCTGCTGACCAAGACTGCCGGACTGCTTGCCGTGGTATGGGCAGTCGGCCACTGGAGCTGGGCGGAGATTTTGGGGAGTATCCTCTGCGCCCTGGCCGCCATTGTGATCGTATCCTGTCTCTACCCCCTGCGCCTGGGGCGCACGGATGCCTACGCCTTTTATGTCCAACCTGCCAGCCGCAGGCGGACAGTCAAATCCCACCGCCGTTACTCCGTGTGGCGCTACCTCTTCCGCTACCTGATGGCCCACAAGAATTATCTGGTCAACACAGCGGCCATGTGGGGCGTGGCCTGCGTCCTGCCGGTGCTGCTGGGGCAGATGGAGGCCCGGTTCGTCCTGCCCATCGGCTTTGCCATCCTCTCCCTGAACACCCCTATCTGCATCCTGCTGTCCTGCGACCGGGCACTGGAGCGGGCGGTGCGGTTTCTGCCGGGGCAGGGAAGGGCATTCTGTGTCCCCTATTGCCTGTTCATTTTCGGGTGCAATCTGGCGGCGGACATCGTTTTCCTGTGCAGCTGGCAGATCCAACTCGGCGGGATCGGCCCGCTCCATGCTTTGACGGCGGCGGCCTTCGCTCTGCTGAGTGCGGTTGGCTCCGTCCTGCTGGAGTGGTACTTCCCCCTCCGGGGGTGGAAGATCGAGAGCGACCTCTGGCACCACCCGCGGAAATATATTGTGCCCGCTGTCATGCTCCTGCTAGCCGGGCTGGTGAGTATGATTTGAACAGATTTTCTGCCTGGGCGGACGGGATCACTCAGGCAGAAATTTTTCAAAAAAACAGTCCGCTGCAACATTTTGCCGCTTTGTCTGTCCTGCTGGTGGGACTCTCAATCGCGGTTGCGGTGTGCCGGGAAGTCAGCCGGCAATCCTTTGCCGGTGAGATCGTGCCGTATCAATTTCCAATTTTGGAAACGAGCCTGTTTCTTCTGGTGCTGTTCGGTCTGGAATTTCTCCTGTCCGCCTGGACGGCCGGCCGGCAGAGAAAGCGGTCCTTGGTCGAGCAGATGCGGGAGATGGAATCGTGATTTCAAAGAACATTTCATGACATCCAGGGAGCATTTCATTACAAGAGCCTTGAAATGGCGTCCTTTGCTCTATAGACTGATAAAAGCAAAGAAGTTTCTTCGCAATTCAGTCATAGAAAGGGGACGCAAACATGAACGTACAGATGATGGATGGGCTTCTGGGCGCCAGCTCCAATATCAAGCTGTCGGGTACGCCTATGAGCGTGTACCGGCAGGCCAGCGCCGAGGGCGACACGGAAAAGATGAAGCGGGCGCTGGGCTACACCGGCGAGTGTGCCGAAAAAGCGGTCAAGTACCAGGAGAAGCTGGACAAGGGCATGAAGGCCGAGGCGAAGGCAGAAAAGGAAAAGGCAGAGCTGGAGCAGGAAGCCGCCATCGAAAAGCGCCGTGAGGAGCGCAAGCGGGCGGAGGAAGGCACAGAATCGGGCCGCCCCCAGGAAACTGATTCGGTGCAGATCAGCGAGGCGGCGAAAGCGGCGCTGAAAAACAATACGCCCGTCGAGGCGCCGGAGTCCATTGACAGTGAGCCGGTCACCTATACGCCGGCCGGTGAAATTGCCGCCGCTCCGGTGGAAACCGAACCCACAGTTTCATTTACTGCGTAACATTTCAAGGAGGAATGCGTTATGATGCCGATTTCTGGTGTAAACACCGGCGCAGTCCAGCCTCTAACAACGGCTGAGAAGGTGCTGGGAGCGCCCAAGGTCCAGAAGCCCGAAGAGGAGGGCCGTCCGCTGAAGCCCGTGATGGACGAATACATCCCGGAGGAGCCCCAGGAGCCGTCGGGCCGCTACTGGATGGGCAAGGACGAAGACGGTCAGCCCAAAATCTATTTTGACGACCCGGAGCGGGCGGCAGACGCGCCCAAGCAGCCGGAGGACGCCCCCAACCAGCCGGAGGACGCCCCCGAAGCCGAGGAACCCGATCCGGCGGGCCAGGGCGCGAAGGGCCCTGAGAGGAAGAAGGACAAAGACGAGGTCTGGGAAGCCAATACCGACAAGGTGGACCGTGAGATCGAAAAACTGAAAAAGAAGAAAGAAGAGCTGGAGCAGCGACTCAATACCGAGACCGACGAGGCCAAGATCAAGGATCTGGAGCGTCAGCTGGCCCAGGTGGACAGGGAGCTGATGCAGAAGGATAACGATACATACCGGCGTCAACACACCACAGTCAGACAGCTCTCTTAATTTTTGAAAAGCGGCGGTTTGCGCAAACCGCCGCTTTTTCCGTTTTGACACATTGCTTTAAGGAAGGCAGAAATTTTCGTTCCAGGAGGGAGAACATGTATTGTACTCCTGCAACTGCGGAAAATTCATAGTCCCCCTGCCGGCTCAAAGCGTAGGAGCTTTCCAGCCGTCGATTTTCAGCGTCATCTTGTTGCGCTCTTGCTCGGTGATGAGTCCCTTTTCATAGAGTACCCGGTTATAGTAGGACAGCCAGAGCTGTCCGGCCAGGTCCCGCCGCTGCTTTGCGCTCTTCTCGGACAAGGGCTGTCCTCCTCTCTTTGTTTGGTAGGTTTGCCAGATTTTGCTTGGCTTATACCGTTTGAGATTTCTCACATAGTCTGCTGTTGGATCTGCTCATCCTCGGACGACTTTACATCATGAAGTGATCTCGGGAAGGAATCGGTTATAGCAGGCAAAAAATTCCCCGGCCTCTGGACAGAGGTCGGGGCTGACGGGGAAATATGTGTGCTGATGGTCGGTGGGGACGGACAGGAGGAGCGTTCCCCACTCATTGACCCGGCGGAATTGAACTACGCGGTATACCGCCGGGAAATTTAGCGCCCTTATGACGAGCACCCGGTGTTTGAGGAAAGGCTGGATATCCCTGAGTCCGATTTAGAGCAGCACCCAAAAATCATGAGAAACGTTCAGCGGTCCAGAAACCGCAGGGCCGCGTTGCCGTCCTTGACGGGCGTCGGCCCGCCTGCGTCCTCCGCCTTGCCCCGCGCTCCCTGCCCCTGCTTCCTTTTTTCTTATGATTTCTGGGTACTGCCTTTCCGGACTATTTTGTAAAGGCGGGCAGCTATTTCACGCTTAGGAATTTCCCATTCAAGCCCCCGTTTCCTCAGCAAAGACCGGATCGCATCCGCAGGATCATCTGGGCGGCCTGGTACAGCTCCGCCCCCCGCTCCGCAAAAAAACGCCGGTACGCCGCACAGTAATAATTGTGTCCCGCCGCTCCCTGCGGTCCGGGCAGACGGTCTCTCCGGCAGCCATTGCGGCAAAGAGGGTAGGCGGGACACTGCCGACATGCCTCCGGAACTTGGCAGGAGGACTCGATGAAACAGCGGGCTGTGCCGCCCCGCGCCATCTCGGCGAAGGACTGCCGCCCTACAGTGCCCAGACGCCATTCATCCAGCACGTAGAAATCGCAGGGATAGACACCCCCGTCCCCCTCCACCACAAACTGGACGGAGCAGCGGCCCCGCATGCTGCACGCCTCCGGCTCCTCGCCCAGCAATATGCCCAGCCAGTTGTCCAGGTGCCGGATGCTGATGTAATCCCCTCTTTTCAGATCCTGAAACCACAGGTCGAAAAGGCGGATGAGAAATTCCCCATACGCATCGCGGGAGAGGTGGTACGCCTCCGCGCCCCGCTCCTGATCCATAGGCTCCAGGCAGGGAATGAATTGAAGCCACTTGAAGCCCTGCTTCCGGTAAAAACGGTAGATGCTCTGGATGGAGCGGGCGTTTTTTCCCGTCACTACACAGAGAATGTTGTATTCCACATGAAATTTATCAAACAGGCGGGCCGCCCGCATGACACGGTTGAAGGTCCCCTTGTCCTCCGCGTCCCTGCGGTTGCGGTTGTGGAGCTCCGCCGGGCCGTCCAGGGAAAGGCCCACCAGAAAATGGTTCTCCGAGAAAAAACGGGCCCATTCCTCGTCGACGCAGAACCCATTGGTCTGGATCGCATTGCGGACCTCCACGCCGACCCGGCGGTGTTTCTCCTCCAGAGCTACCGTCCGGCGGAAAAATTCCAGTCCCGCTAAAGTGGGCTCGCCGCCCTGGAAGGCAAAGGAACAGACGCCTTCGGCGCATTCCATCGCGGCGATAATGACTTTCTCCATGTCGGCCAGAGACAACATCCCCTCAAAGGCGTGCTCCCGGTGATCCGACACGTCCCGGTAAAAGCAGTAGGAACAGCGCATATTGCAGGCTGAAGAAGCCGGTTTGATCAGTACGTTGACAGCTGGCATGGCACACTCCTATCGCCTAGGCAAACCGCCAGGCGTTATACAGACAGATGAGAACAATCCCGCACAGGAGGCCTGCAAAGAGCTTGTCCGTGGCCTCCGCTGAGATCCGCTTGTTGACCCTGGAGCCCAGAATACCGCCCAGCACACCGGCTGCCGTCATCAGGAGCAGGTAGTGCCAAGGGAAGACCGGAATGGTCCCCTGGACGCAGGAAGTGAGGAAGCTGGAGAACTGGGAGAACATGATAATGTACAGGGAGTTGGCCGCCGCTTTTTTGGTATCCATGGAGAAGGCAAAGTATAACACCGCCAGATTGACGGGGCCCCCGCCAATCCCCAAAAAAGCGGACAGCAATCCCATAATCCCGCCGATCCCCACGCAGGCCAGCGGATTTTGCACCCGGAAAGAAGGCAGGCGGTCCCGAAGGAAGGCGCTGTACACCAGCGTCAGCAGGGTCACCAGGGCCAGCACCAGAGCTTGCACCACGCCGGTGAAACGGTCGCTGCCCGCCATGGCCTTGACGGCCTGAAACGCCGCGTTGCCCGCGATGCCGCCGGCAACCGCTCCCGCCGCCAGCAGGCTCCCAGTCCCAAGCTCCACCAGGCGGGCCTTCCTCTGCCGGAAAACCGAGATCACAGACATGGATAGCACCGTCAGCCCCGACAGAAAGCTGATAGCGCTGACGCTCAGGACTCCAAGGGCATCCAGCACCGGTTTGATGATCACGCCTCCTCCGATGCCGCAGATGCCGCCGGCGGCCGAGGCGGCCAGACAGACGAAAAAAATCAGAAGCTCCATGCTCCGCCTCTCCTTAGAATAATAAGGGCCCTATGCTTCTCCCGGCACCGCTTGCTCCGCCAATGGGGGATCGAGAATTTCCTCTGGTCCGACGCGTCTTTTCTCTTTGCATTTCTCCATAAGAAACTGACCGCTCCGATACGCCATTTTTACATATTCTATCTGCAGTGTGCCATAAGCGTTGGCGGATACATTTCCGGTCTCATAATTCAGGGCCCCGTCATATCCAATGTCCGTCAGTCCCTGGACAACGTCGTCCCAATCGATGTCTCCCATATAAGGCAGTACATGCTCATCCCTGAATCCGGCGTGATTATCATTGATATGCAGGACCTTTAGCCGTTTTCCCATGGCGCGCAGGGCCCGCGACTGCCGAAGTCCCATGAGGTTTCCGTGTCCCGTATCCCAGCAGATCCCCACCTGCGGATCCGCAAAGCTGTCCACCAGCTCGATCAGCTGCTCATAATGCTGGCAGTAAACCGTGCCCAGCTTCCGGTCCATGCTGGGCGGCATGTTCTCAATGGCAGTCCCCACGCCGAGGCGGAGGCCTAAGTCGATATATTGATCGTAACAGGTGTGATTGCCGTCGAGGGACGCCCTGGTTTCATAGTTGTATTCCGGGAACGTCAAGGGGTGCAGCACCGTCCACGGTATACTCAGCATCCGGCTTGCGAGATAGGCCCTCCGGGTGCATTCAAAGAAGAACTCGGCATATTCCGGCCGTTGAAACTCCGGGCAGGTCCGCATACTGCATCCGGGAACGAAAGGCAGATGGGACTGGGCGAAAGTGATTCCCAATTTTGCGGCCGTATCGCCCACTTCTTCCACCTTGCGCTCCCAACGGTCGCCCAGCAAAATAAAATTCGGCTGGTCCAGCGAGGCTAAGGAAAGGTCGAACGTATCATACCCAATACTGCGGAGAACGGTAAGCACTTCCCCGAGCTCCCTGTGAACGCTGGAATCTCCCCGGCGCTGGTATATACCGGTAGCTACAGATAGTTTCATAAGCCCTCCTGCAGCTATATTATATGGTATATCCGCAAAGGGCTTCCACGCTCTCCCGATCCGGCATGGCGGGGATGCCGCCGCGCTTTTGGACACACAGGCTGGCAGCGGCACAGGCAAAACTGCCATAAGCATGGAGATCTTCCAGACTCAGCTCGCCGCCGCGCTTCCCGCTCTTGGATACACAAGCCAGAAACGCGCCCCAGAACGCATCGCCCGCGCCAGTCGTATCGACTACGGCGCTGACCGGGAAGCTGTCTGCCTCACACTCGCCTTGCCCGGCAGAAATATAAGCGCCCTTATCGCCAAGAGTGACCACGACGCAGGAAATGCCCTGGTTCCGCAAAATCTGGGCGGCTTTCCGATAGTCTGCGCAGCCGGTCGTGATCGCGCACTCCTCGTCCGAAATCTTGATGACATCAACATACGGGAGCAGAGAGCGGATTTGCTTTTGCGCCTCGGACGCATCCTTCCACAGCAGGGGACGGTAGTTTGGGTCATATGAGATCGTAGCCCCGGCCTTTTTCGCAGCCTCGACGGCTGTGAGCGCAGCATTCCGCGCCGGTTCGTCAGTCATGGACAGGGAACCGATATGGAAAATCCCGGTGTTTTGCACCATATCCATATTCAGCTCGTTCACATCCAACTGTGTATCGGCTCCCGGCTTCCGGGCGAAAGAAAAGGACCGCTCGCCCTGCTCGTCGATTGTGACAAACGCCAGCGTGGTGAAAAAGTCGTCCGTAATGACAAGGCCGCCGGTATCCACGCCCGCGCTTCGGATGGTCTCCTCCAGGAACCGCCCCTGCATATCCGCGCCTATCTTCCCAATGAATCCGGTCCGGCATCCCATATTGGCGGCACAGACCAGCATATTGACGGGCGCTCCGCCGGGGTTGCGCTCAAACAGCAGCATACCCGCCGGGGAACTTCCGGCTGGAGTAAAATCGATCAGGGTTTCACCCAGGGCGATTATATCATATTTTTTCATCTCGTACACTCCTTTTTTCAATATATCCCTCAAAGTGCCCGGTGCTTTTCAAGCTGCCACTGGCCAAGCTGATTCATCTTGCAGTACCACGGCGCCGCGTCGTCGTTGTGGTGGTACATCGCCGCCGCGAGACCCTCCCTCAGCTCTTGAAGCTGAGATCTGTAATTCGGATCGTTCACAAGATTCCGCAGCTCATAAGGATCCGCGTCCAGATCATACAGCTCATCCGCGCCGCCGCAGTTAAAGATGTATTTCATCGCTCCGCTCCGGTACATGCGCTGCATGGCAATCAGTGGAAAGGCGCTGACACATTCGCAGACCACGTAATTCCTCACGGCAGATCCGGGATCCTTCAGCAGCGGCAGCAGCGAATGTCCCGCCTGCCAATCCCCTTTTTTATATCCGGCAATATCCAGCACGGTGGCATAGATATCCACTGTGGACGCAAGCTGGTCCGTAACGGCGCAGCGGTTTCCGTGGGGCGGTTTGATCATCAGGGGAATCCTGGTGGTTTCGTTGTACATATGGCCGGATTTGTTTTCCATACCGTTGTGACAGCCTTGAGAATCTCCGTGGTCGGCGCAGAAGATGATATAGCTGTCGTCATAAGCGCCGGAGTCTTTCAGATACTGGAGCAGGCGTCCAATCTGGCGGTCAATGCCAGTGAGCGCGGCGTAGTAATGCCGGAGGTTGTTCTCAAAAAAGCTCCAGTCCTGTTCCGGCCGCTGCACCAGGCGGTGGAGCTTGTTCTCCACTTCTTTGCCGTCCGTGAAACTGGGCCATGGCGGAATGTCCATATCACGGTAAAGCGCGTAGTCTTCCGCCGTCACGTAATACGGTTCGTGGGGCCCCCAGAAATTCAGCGACAGGAAAAACGGGCCGCCCAGTTCCCGAAGCTGATCCGCGATCTGCCGGGCGCGCAGGGAAATAAAGTACTCCGGCGTCGTCTCCTCGCCGGACGTGATGACGCCTCCCTTGGAGTGATCGCCCGGACGGCAGCCCCGGTATACGCCAGTCAGAGTTTGTGTCAGGCCGTTTTCCCGCAGATATCTCTGAAACAGCTGCGTCCCGTGCCCGCCGTTTCCGTGTCCGGGAAAATCATCCCCGATGAATCCAACGTCCGTGGGCAGGGTGCCGCGGTCCAGATAGGCTTCCGCTCCCATGTACCCGCCTTTTCTGCGCTCCAGGAGCTCCCGGCCCTCGGGAGACGCGGATTTGTCCTTTCCAATGCCAAGGTGCCATTTGCCGGTATATCCGCAGTGAAAGCCCGCGGCGTTCAGTCTCCGGCTCAGCAAAAAAGGCGCGTCCGCCAGCTCGTGGGTGCTGCAGCCGTGCTGGTAGATATTCGTGCACATGCCTGTAACAGACGGGTAGAGCCCCGTATACAGCGCCGAACGGGCGGGGGTGCAGACAGGGGCGTTGGTATACGCATTGGAAAAGCAGAGACTATCCGCCGCAAGCGCATCCAGCGCGGGAGTCCGGCACGGCGCAGCCGGGTTCATGTAGTGCATGGTATCCAGGCGGTGCTGGTCTGTCATGATCAAGATCACGTTGTGTCCCACAGTGGTATCACCTCTCATATTCCTGTATGTTCATAGATCCACTGGAAAACGCTCGGCAAGGAAGGTCTGGAACTTTTGCACAAGTGCGGGAGCTTCATCCGTGATATTGTGCATTTCCCGCCCGTCCAAAAGCAGATCGTATAACTCCCGCCGTCCGCTTTCCAGATACTCCACATATTTGAACCGCTCCGTGATCACGCTGCGCCAGCCGGAGGGCCCCCTTTGCGTTGGAAAGGGCTCCGCCATGTCAGACCGTTTTTGGAATTCGGCGTACTCCTCATAGCCGGCCGCCGGCCCGCCGGACTCCCGCATATGTGTGTAGAGCGCCGCGTATTGATAGCCGCGCACCGGCGGGGCGCCGTCATTTGCCGCCAATGGGAGCAGACTTTTGGAATCCACATCAGGCGGCATGGACAGGCCCGCGAAGCCGGTGATTGTAGCCGCCAGATCATGCAGCTGCACCAGCGCACCGCACCTGTTGTTTTGAAGGACGCCCGGCCCGCTGATGACCAGCGGGATATGCACGGCGGGCTGATAGGGTACGGATTTAAAAAAGCGGTTCCGGTCTCCCAGCATCTCGCCGTGATCTGCGGAATATATGACGACAGTTTCCCGGCCCAGTTTGAGACGATCTACCTCGTCCAAAACCACGCCTATGCACCGGTCAATATTTTCCAGCATAGCCGCATAATTCTGTCTTACACCCGTCAGCGCGTCCGCCGGGCCTTTGAGCTCCTCTGGAATCGGAAAAGGCGTATGCTCCCATCTCCGTTTCATATCCTGGGTAACATCCCAGGGGTCGTGAGGACCGGAGAAGTTCACCATCAAAAACCAGGGACGGTCTCCCTCCGCCAGGCATCGCAGCTCCGTCAAGGCGTTCTCGGTGACCCAGTTGTCCGCGTAAGCGTCCTCTGGAATTTCCGCCGCCCAGGACCCGAGCGGGTCCTTCACCCTGCGCAGATGGTCCGCGCAGTATTCCTCCATCAGGCCCCGTTCCTGGAGAAAACTTCCATAAGGGCCCGCCCCTGTATGCTGAAAGGCCCAGACGGCGTCGCCCTTCCCCTCATTTTCCAGGGCGCGGGTAAACCCCAGCTTTTCCAGCTGGGGAATCCAGCCCTGCTCTCCCCAATACAGGATCGGCTTATGCAGGTCGAATTTTCCAACGCCGGACACCGCGTAGCCGCCCTCGCGCAAGACCCGGTAAAACGTAACACGGTCCAGAGGACAGCAAAAATCGTTGTTCCATGCCCCGCAGTGCTCATAATCCTGCCCCAGGGCCAAACAGGCCCTGGCGGGCACGCACAGCGGCGAATTGGTCGCCGCCCGAGTGAAGGTGGTTCCCCGGTCCATGAGCGACCGGATATTGGGCATCCGAAGCGGCGGCGCGTCTCCTTCCGGACTGGAGCTGGGCTGGGCATAGGGCATCCAGTCTCCCCGGTGCTGGTCGGAGAAGAAAAACAGTATATTCGGCCTGTCCGGCGCCATCGTCATTCTGCCTCCGGGTATTCATTGCACAAAAGGCGATAAGGAGCTTCGTCCTCCTCAATGGCCGGGAACCGCCCGACCTCCTCAAGAAAGCGGTTGTCCGTATTATCGTCGTTGCACTGGCTGACCTCTCCCAACAGCACGGGGCCGCTTCCAGGCTCCACCTCGAAGTCATGGTACATATAAGGCTGGATGGAGATGCTTTCCCCGGGAGTCAGGCGCACCTGTGTTCCGGCGGGCACTGCGGTCTCGCGGCCGTCTATATGGACGTGGACCTCTCCGGCTTTGTCAAGCTCCTCGCTGGGCAGAGAATTGTATACCCGGATCAGCACGTTTCCTCCGCCCCGGTTGATAATGTCCTCCATTTTAAACCAGTGGAAGTGCATGGGGGAATACTGCCCCTCTTTTATGTACAGCAGCTTCTCCGCATAAGTTTTAGAGTACTTTTCCGCCAGCTTCAAGTTGCCATTCCGGAGAGTAATCAGCGAAAAGCCAACCTTCTCAAAGCTTCCAGAACCATAATCTGTGATGTCCCAGCCCAGCATGTTCTCCCGGACTTCGTCGTAATCGTGTCCTTTCTCCTGCCATTCCTCGGGCGTGAAGCCGCAGAACGGAGGCAGCGCAAACCGATATTCCCGAATCATGGCCTCCATTTCTTTCAGCGCGGCATTGATCTCGCTGCGTTTCATAGAATAACCCTCCCTTAAATAAGATAGACTTTCCTCACCGTTTAAGGTCAAACCCATAGACGCCGAAGGGCCTGATGGAAAACTCACATATATCCCTGCTGGGTTCGCCGGCCGCCTGCCCTCGCAGGTCCGCCGGGCTGATCGTCCAGCCGGGGACCCGCAGATGGCCTTCCCGCTCCGTCAGTCCGGTGTCCCTCAGTGTCAGCCGCCATGCTTCTCTGCCACAGGGCTTTAGTCCTAAGATCTCCATTCCATCGGGGAGAAACAGCTTTGGCTCAAAGGGCTCCAGTGGAAGATAGTACGCGCCGCGGTCCAGCGCCAAGGCCCGGTCCATGATTCTGCCGTCGCAGGTCCCCTCATAGCTGAACAGGGTGAAGTCCCACCGCAAGCTCCCCCCGATCCACTGGGGGAAATTTGTACCCCACATGTTGTTGAACAGGTTGAAATAGAGGACCGCCTCTCCTGGCTGGTACTCTCTGCGGAAGCGGTAGATCCCGGTCTCTCCGATCGCGCAAAGAGGTGCGTCTCGGCTGACCACACAGACACCCGCGCCCTCGCTCTCCGCGCAAGCAAAGGCTTCCAAGCAGTACAGAGCATGATTGGCTCCGGCCACAATATCCCGGGCCGGATCAATCAGATCCCCGTTCTTATTGAACAGATATCTGGGTGCGTCCGCCGCGAGGGGCAGGCAAAGGGAACCGGATTCCACAAAGGGCGTCTCTTCCTTTTCGTCCATCTCCACCCGGAGGAACAGCTCCCCGCCTTCCGGAGGGAGGGAAACCAGGACCCGGATCTCCCGGCCATCGCCATATGCGTCAGCGGCGGAGCGGTAATGCAGGGCCAGCGTACAGCCGTCTGCCGTGTACCGAAGCAGCTTAGGATGGAATGTCCGGCTGGATATCTCCGGGTAGTTGTCCTTGCCATTGTCGCGGATTCCCCAGTCGGAAAAGCGGTAGGCGTAAGCGCGCAGATACTCCGTCATCTCCTCTGCACCGTAAATATCGTACTGATAGGAGAATACTCCCACGCCGGACCGTTCCCGGGCCAGGGCCCGTCTCAACGTTTTGTCGTAAAGCTCGGTGATCAGCCCCCGGTCCCGGTCAAAGGTCAGGCGGTAGCGGTGGTTTTCCAGGACGTTTTCCGTAGGAGGATACCGTCGGCCGCACAGAGGCGCCGTTCCCAGGGGCGGCACCTCCCGCACATAGACCATGTCCCGCCCCCCAATCTTCACGGATCCGGGAGTGTTCTCCGCTTCCACCCATCCGCTGAAGGTCCCGCCGTTTGGGTTAAAAACCCCGCCTGGACCCTTCTTTACGCAGGCCAGGGCTTCCTTCGCCGCCGCCGCAGCAGCATCCGCCCGGTCCCTCTGCTCCTGCCATGATGCTTCCATGCGGCGGTATTCGCCGGAGTTCTTGGCGGCCAGGAAATCCCGCTTTTCGTAGACCCGTTCGGGGGCCATCCAGGTTTTTACGTCCAGCCCCCAGGTGTGTTCGCCAAACAGGGACAGCGCGTCACAGGCCCGTTCATAGGCGCCGGAGAACCTCTGCATATCTCCCCCCGCCGCAAACAGCGCGGCGGCGGCCGTTACGATATCTCTGCGTGACTGGCGCACCGAACGCACCTCCGCCGGATAACTTCCGGTCCCGTGTATCCAGCTGTCCGCCAGGTCTCCTTCCACCACCGGCAGGCCGGAGAGATCACAGGCCGCCAGTTCGCGGTAGAAATCGTCCATCGTGCCGCAGACGACCTCTGCGCCGGGACAGGACTCCCGCGCCTTCGCCGTCAAGGCGCGGATCCGCTCCGCGCTCTGGGGGCCGCAGTTATCATGTGTGTGCATCAGAGCCATCCACACAGGGAAGGGCCAGTCCTCCGGCGGGGTCATGGAGGAGCCGTATCCGCCCTTGGAATACATCGTCAGCAATTGACTTTCGTCACTGCCCCGCCAAAAAAACAGCGGCGGAACATCCGGCGGCGTGGCAAAGGAATTGCAGCCCAGATGCAAAAATCTGACTCCCGCCTTTGCCAGCAGCATTGGCAGGGCCCGCCCATGCCCGGGGACGTCCGTCATCTTGGCACTAAGCGGCAGTGGGAGGCCATACAGTTCAGAGAGTCCGACGCTATACCGCAGCCCTTCGATCACATCCAACATACCGCAAAAATCCGTGTGCAGAGTATAGGGCATCGCATGGAAAGCAATTTGGCCCTCCTTTACCAGGCGGTCCAGCGTTTCCCGCTTCTCCCTGTTCTGCCGCATGACCGTTAGAGGCCAGGAGGGCATGGTCCAGACATATCGGAGAAGTCCCATATCGGAGGTGCCCTCGCAGGTCTGTATCACATCGGAAAGCATCTTTCCTGAATACTGACGAATCACATCCTCCGCCATTTGCGTAAAACCAATATCAAAGTGTGTCTTAAAAACCAGAATAATCTTCATGTCATTCACCCGCTCAGGCAAAATAAATGGGGTTGGACAGCAGGATCAGGCTGCTTCGGCGCAGCACCTCGAACCGTACGAACCTCGCGCCTGGAAAACGGCGCTCCAGCTCCAGGCGGAACGTGTCCGGCCCGCAGAGGATATCCTCGCGTTGCAGGTCCGTTATCAGGCGGATTCTGTCGCCGCCCCGAAGGCCTTCCAGCCTGATCCGTGTCTCGGCTCCGCGCCTGGCAGTCCCGCCGAGAACCGCGCCCTCCGCCTCTGCCCAAAGGACCGGGGCGCCGGGCCACGCTATGATGTAGCTCTCGCCCTGTCGCAGCGCCTCCAGAATATCCGCCGGAGAGCGGGACATGGCGTATACAGCCGTAGACGGCTGCCCCATGTGTCTGCCCGGTTCCGGGCGGTGGTAATCGCTGCCTCCGGCAATGGGATAACGCTTTCCCCGGCACAGCTGCTCGTGCCACCAGCGGAGGCATTTCCTGTTGGCCTGCGGAACCGTGCCGCCGTTGACCGCTTCGATCAAATCAAATCCCTTGTCCTTGAAGCCGAAATGCCAGCCGCAGCTGGGGCAGAAGGGATGGTTCAGTACCAGAAGCGCTCCGTTCCTTCGGGCCTCCGCCAGCTTTTCCCACGCCTCTTTGCGGGAGTTGACGCAGAAGGCGCTGCTGAGGGGACGGGAAACGCCCAGCATCCCGGCGTGGCCCTGGTAATGGGTCCACTCCGAGCCGGGCAGGACGGTCAGTCCTTCCACCTCGGGCAGCATCCGGTTGTGCGCATAGCCATTGTGGTCCGTCAGGAATAGAAAATCCAGACCCGCGTCTTTCGCCATAAGGGCTGCGGCCCTGGAGGGGAACGCGCCGTCGGACGCCGTAGTGTGAACGTGGATATCTCCTATCAGCAGCGTCCGCTCCCGATATGTAAAGGTAACTGTGTATAAAACGGATACGCCTTGGTCCGGTACTTTGTATGCACCTACGATTACCGCCCAGTCTCCGGCCCCGATCTCCGTCCGCGCATATCCCGGGGAGCTGTCCCAGGGGGAGAGATGAATGTTCCCCCGGCCGGCTCCGGACGCACCCAGGTAGTTCCCGCGTCCGTCGCGCAGCGCTAGGTCAACGACGCTCTCCTCCGTACGCAGGCATACGCCCGGGGGGGCCTCCGCTTCCCGGTAACGCCGGTATTCATAATGGATATCCAGGCGGCAGACGTTTTCCGGCACAGAAAACACGCGCTCATAATAGGAGCCCTCTTTTTCTTTGGAGATATCCTCCCGAAAGGAGATCTGAGACGTTTTCATGAAAGCACCACCCGTCTCCTGCCAGCTCTTTCCGCAGAGACCGGCATATTACTCACCGCTTCCCTCTCCGTCCGGGGACAGGTTCCAGCAAGCCGCAAAGTGTCCCTTCCCATGTTCTTCAAAAGGAGGATATTCCCGCTCACACCGGGCGGTTTTATAGGGGCACCTGGGATGGAAGTGGCAGCCGGTGGGAGGGTCGGCGGGATTCGGCACCTCGCCATCCAGCATGATGCGGCTGACTTTTACATCCGGGTCGGGATGAGGCGCGGCGCTTAGCAGCGCCTTGGTGTAGGGATGGAGCGGAGCGGAAAAGAGGTCCTCTGTGTCGGCAAACTCCACCGCCCGACCCAAATACATCACCAGCACCCGGTCAGAGATGTGACGCACCACCGACAGCGCATGGGAAATGAACAGGTATGTCAGCTTGAACTCCCGCTGGAGATCCTCCAAAAGATTGATGATCTGCGCTTGGATGGAGACGTCCAGAGCGGAAACCGCCTCGTCGCAGACAATGATTTTTGGTTGCAGGATCAAGGAGCGGGCAATGCCGATCCGCTGACGCTGGCCGCCGGAGAACGCATGGGGATACCGCCGCAAAAGCGCCTTGTTCAGTCCCACCTGTTCGGCAATTTGGTTGACGGCCTGCTCAATCTCCGATTTACTCATACCGCCGTTATAGCGCAGGGGCTCGCTGATGATATCAAACACCGTCATACGGGGATCCAGGCTGGCATAGGGGTCCTGGAAAATCATCTGGATATCCCGGCGGTATTTTTTCATCTGCTCCCGGGTCGCCTTCAAAAAGTCGATGACGCCATCCTCCGTATGAAGAAGGACTTCGCCTCCAGTGGCGTCGATGCCCCGGACGATCGAGCGGCCCAGCGTCGTCTTTCCGCATCCAGATTCTCCCACAATGCCGATAGTCTCCCCCTCGCGGACCGTAAAGGAAACGCCGCTCAGAGCTTTTACTTCCGTTTTCTTCGTCGTGTAAATCTTGCTCAGGTTTTTTACTTCCAGAATGACCTTGCTCGTATCCATTCGCTCACCCACCTTTTTTGACCAGCTCACAACGGACAAAGTGTCCGGGCTCCACTTCCACAGGCTGGGTCTCCGTACAGTCGCACTTGCCAGGGACGCACTGCTCACAGCGTTCATGGAAACCGCAAGAAGGCTTTAGTCCCACAGGCAGGGGGACCACTCCCCTGATGGCATACAGACGCTCATCCCGGTTCTGGTCCATTTTGGGGAGAGAACGCAGCAGACCGCGGGTATAGGGATGACACGCATTGTGAAAGATCTGGCGGACGGAGCCTGTTTCCACGATCTGCCCAAGGTACATCACCGCCACACGGTCGCACATGCCGGCCACCGTACCCAGGTCGTGCGTGATAAACAGGATCGACATACTAAATTCTTTTTGCAGCCCTTTCATCAGCTCCAAGATCTGCGCTTGGATGGTCACATCCAGTGCCGTCGTCGGTTCGTCGGCGATCAGCAGCGTAGGGTTGCAGCAGAGCATCATGGCAATCAGGGCGCGCTGCAGCATCCCGCCGGAAAACTCGTAGGGATACTGGTCGACGCGCCGCTCCGGGTTGGCGATGCCGACCTTTTTCATCATCTCCAGCACCCGGGCGCGGGCTTGCCGTTTATCCGCCCCCGGAGTGTGCAGCAGGACCAGCTCGGCCATTTGGTTCCCCACAGTATAGAGCGGGGAAAACGCGGTCATGGGCTCCTGGAAGATCATCGCGATCTCGGAGCCCCGGAGAGCACGGTAAACGGCGCCGTCCTTCTCCAGAGTCAGCAGATTCACGGTCTCGCCGGACTTTGTGCGGAACAGCACCTCCCCGGAGGAAGCGCAGTTTTTGGGGTTGATGCCCATAATCTCCTTACTGGTGACGCTTTTCCCGCAGCCCGATTCTCCCACCAGGCCCAGGGTCTCTCCCCTGCCCAGCACGAAATTGACGCCGCGCACGGCGTGGAGCGTATCTTCCTCCACGCGGATATTCACGTTGAGGTCCCGTACCTCCAGCAGATGATCCCCGGACATTTCCACCGGGCGGTCCGGGCCTTTTTTCTTAGTCTTTCCAAACATCTCGCACCCTCCTTACTTGTAAGGATCGGCCGCGTCCCGCAGGCCGTCCCCCAGGAAGTTGAACGCCAAGACCGCCAGAAACACAAACAGCATCGGGATTAGCTTCCAGCCGTAAAACATGATCGTCTCCAGCTGGTTGGTTTCCTGCAGCAGCACGCCCCAGCTGGTAGCGGGAGAGCGCAGACCCAATCCCAGGAAGCTCAAAGTCGTCTCACCCACGATCAGCTGCGGGATCGTCAGGGTCATATTGACGATGATATAGCTGAGGAAGCTGGGAATCATATGGCGGGTCACGATGGCGGGCGCCGGCGCGCCAGAGATACGCGCCGCCATAATGAAATCCTCCTGTTTGACGGCAAAGAACTGGCTGCGCACGGTGCGGGCCAGGTTAGGCCAGGAAATCAGCGACAAGATCACCGTCATCAGCATAAATACCTGGGCGGGTTTCAGCGTTGCCGGAAGGGCGGCGGACAGGGCCATCCACAAAGGCACGTTGGGGAAGGACCGGACCACCTCGATGGCGCGCTGGATCACCATATCCACCCAGCCGCCGAAATACCCCGCCAGAGAACCGATCAAAAGTCCAAGAGCCACGGTCATCAGCATACCGACGACCGGGATAAACAGGGATATCCGCGCTCCCAGAAGCACGCGGGAGAACAGATCGCGGCCCATGGAGTCCGTTCCGAAGAGAAAGACCTGACCGTCCCCCTCCGCCTGAAAGAGGTGCAGATTACAAGGGATCAGCCCCAGAATCTTATATTCTCCGCCCTTTCTGCCCTGGGCGAAAAAGCGGATGTGGTACACGTTATCCGTGTCTTCCGTGAATACGTTCATGTAGGTCTCAGGATCGCGTTCGCGCTGCAGGCCATAGACGAAGGGGCCCTCCCATTTTCCCTCGTGGAAAAAGTGGACCGGCGTGGGGCCGCAGTTTACATACTCACCAGAGAACTGCTCCGTGCCCTGAGGCGCGATAAAGCTGCCCAACAGCGCGCAGAGGTAGAACAGGATCAGCACGGCGGCACTGACCATGGCCAGCTTGTGCCTGCGGAATTTCTGGTACATAAGCTGCCATTGGGAGGCGTAATAGTATCGGTCATCCCGTTCAGCCTTTTTTTTGAATAAGGACATAAGCTCACCCCTTCAGATACTCCGCCCGCGCCCTCGGATCCAGCCACGCCAGCAGCAGGTCGGAAATAAACGTGCCGACAACGGTCATGATCGCCATCAGGAACAGCCAGCTTCCAGCTAAATACATGTCCTGGTCCAAAAGCGCGTTGTGCATCACACGGCCCATAGAGGGAAGGTTCAGCACGATCGCCACGATAGTAGTACCCGTAAAAATGTTCACCAGAGACCAGCCGATGGACGAGACGATCGGGTTGATCGCGGCGCGCACACAGTACTTATAACGAATAGCCCTGGCCTTCATACCCTTTGCCCGGGCGGTCATCACATAATTTTTTCCCAACTCGTCCAGCATCTGACCCCGCATGGTGCGCATCAGGCTGCATGTGTTCATCAAGCCGATAACCAGCACGGGAATGATGCTGTGCTGAAGCAGATCTATCATCTTGGCCATGGACCAGGGGGCGTTTTCCATCCCGGGAGAGTAGAGACCCAGCATAGTATTCCCTGTCAGCTTAAAGGAAATGAACATCAGGATAATGCCCATTAGGAAGTTGGGAACGGCCATTCCGATGAAGCCGACCGAGGTAAACAGGTAGTCCCCTACGGAATACTGGTGCACGGCGCTGTAAATTCCAATGGGAATCGCAATCAGGTAAGTGAATATCATCGTGACCAGAGAGAGCACCATCGTGGGGACGATATACGCTTTGATTACCGCGCTTACAGGCATGGACAAAGCAAAGGAATAACCGAAATCACCGTGAAAGATAATGTTAGATATCCATTTCCAATACTGTACGATAAAGGGCTGGTCCAGGCCGTAGTTCGATTTCAGCTGCGCGACAAGTTCCGGGGAGACCGTCTCGCCCGCTGCGGACATCCGGCCGATATAGTTGGTCAGAAAGTCGCCAGGAGGGAGGGTGATGATAAAAAACACGAAGAACGAGATCAAAAACACGGTCAATATCATGATGCCAAGCTTGCGCAAGGCAAAGCGCACAAAATTTTTATACATATTCGCTTCTCCATACCCATTATTTTCCGTCCAAAGCAGCGGTGCGGACCCACTGGCGCAGGATGGGCCTGCGCCGCCTATCCAGCTTTTGCGCCCGTTGAAAAGAGGCGCTCTGCCGGCCGCCGCCCCGCAGAAAAGCGGCGCCAGCCAACAGCCAATGCGGACAGTTGGCTGGCGCGCGGCAGATCCAGGGGCAGAACGCCGGGCCTTTTACTGCCCTATATACCAGGTATAGGGCTTGGCGTTGCCGTAAAAACGAAGCTCGTCGCAGGAAATGAAGTTGGGGTCGAAATTCTTCACCTTGTTGGACATGGCGGTATACTGGTCCGGCACGCTCAAATACCCGATGATCCAGGTGTTTTCCACATGGTTCTCCAGCAGCGCCCGTCCTGCCGCCTCCGCTTCCTCTGTGGTGGTGACGGTCTGCAGTTTCTTGGTCAACTCCACGATCTCCGCAATCTCAGAGCCCGCTTCCGGCGTCCAGGCGTCCTGATGCTCCAAGCTGTACTTGCCGATCCAGGTGCTGATGTTGCGGTTGGCCCCGACCCGATCGGGACGGACGGCGGCGTTGAAGACGTTTAGCTTCTCTTCGTAGAGAGCCATGACCTCGTCTCCGTTGACGACCTTTTCCTGCCGCTTGGGACGGGTGGTGTTGGAACCCTCCACCACCTGGATGCCGATCTCCTTATAATACTGCGCCAGCAGGGCCACCGCTTCGGCGGAGTTGCTTCCCTCGTGACCCTCGATGGTGATCAAGATCCCTTTGCCCGCGTTGCCGCCGGAGGTAAAGGTTCGGTATCCATCCGCGTTGCGGGTGCTGGAGATTATCTCGATCCCATCCAGCAGGGCGTTCGCGGCAGCGGGGTCATACTCGGTCCATTTTTCCCGGGCTCCGTCGATATACTCTGCCGTCCCCTCGGGTGCGGCGGCCTGAGCGGGAACGGCCAGCCCGGCGTAAAGGATCTCGTTCATTTCATTGCGGTCCACTGCGATGGACATGGCGTGGCGGAAGTCCGGTATGGAGAACAGTTCCGCGTACTGGGGATCCTTATAGGTCTGGTTCAGCTCCATGGAGCACACGGTCCAGTTGGGCTGGGGGCTGGTGTAGATACTATAGCCGCCCGTGGCCTCGCCGGCCTTGTAGGTGGGGAAGAGGCCCACGTCGAACCCGCCGGACATGTCCAGGTTTCCGGCTATCATCTCCTGGGCATAGAGGCCGGTATCCATAGTAACCATCTCGACCTTGTCGATATAAGGCAGCTGGCGGCCCTCCGCATCTGTCTTCCAGAAGTAGGGATTACGTGTGAAGACGTAGGACTGGTCGGTTTTTTCAGAATCCATGTTCCAGGCGCGCAGCGTGGGCCGGTCCTTGTAGTTCCAGTACATATAACCAAGCTGATTGCCCAACTGGGTATAGTCGTCAAAGACAAAGCGGGCATTCCGGGCGGCTGCGTTGGCAACAGCCTGCTCCTCGGTGATATCCGTTAGGCCCTCGCCACCCAAGACGGAGGCATCCAGACCACTCCAGTGGGGCTTGGTTGTGTCATGGGCGACGATATCCTGATACCAGTGCTTGGGGGCAAACATCCACTTGTTGTCGATGGCGATGTTTTGGAGAATCAGGGGCTTGGGGCTGTACAGCTTGATCTGGAAGGTGCAGTCGTCCACGACCGTTACAATGGCGGGCTTCGTCAGACCATCGGCGGGGTCCGTGGTCTTATACCAGTTGTAGTAATTCCCGTTATAAGATTTTGTGACCTTGCCTGTCTCATCCACGTCGGAAACCAGCATGTAATTATAATAGTATGCGCAGTCCTGAGCGGTAAATGGCTCTCCGTCGGACCATTTCATGCCTTCGCGCAGATGGATGGTATACGTCAGGCCGTCTTCGCTGACCTCGAAGCTCTTGGCCACATTGGGCGTGATACCTCCGTCTTCCGTCAGGCGGAACAGCGGCTCTTCGCAGAAGGGGCCGTAGTCCCACTCTCCCGTATGGCTGCGGCGCAGGGTTCCGCCGTATTGGGGGGCTTCCGGCGTTTTGTCCGTTTCCACCATGATGTCGCTCTCTACAGGCAGACGCTCGCTGAGCTCCGGCAGCTCTCCGGCCGCGACCATCTCCGCCAGCATGGGGGCTTCCTTGAGCGTCACTTCTTCCGCGGGGGGCCCATCAGAAGGGGCCTTGGGCGTCTGGTCTTTGCCGCAGCTGACCAGTATGCCGGATATCATGACGAGCGCGAGGGACAATGCCAACAGTTTTTTCAGTTTCATTTCCATATCCTCCAGTAGTTTATTTTGATACCCGGGCGTGAGCCGGATATTGCCACACAACAGCGGATTGAGAACGCATGGTCCAGATTCAAGTGGTGGCCTTATACGCGGCCGCAAATTTCTTGTCCCAGTTTTCCTCGAGCCCGGTGCGCCATTTTAAAGCTTTTTCCCGCATCTGTGCCGTGAGCTCCGGCATCTGTTCCGCCAAATTCGTAGTTTCACCAGGGTCGGCGGACAAGTCTGACAAAAATACAGGCGCCTGGGGCGGTTCGCCCTCTACCAGCTGCCCTTCCAGTACCAGTTTATAGGCTCCCTGCCGGATGGCGGTCTGCTGTTCCATTTCCCAGTACAGCGCCTCGTGAGGACTAGGGGCTCCATCCGTCAGGACGGAGAATATATCTTTCCCGTCCAGCTCGTATTCCTCCGGCTTGCCGCCCGCCAGCTTCAGCAGGGTGGGAAACACATCCATCGCCGCGCAGGGCTCGTCGATGACCTGGCCGGCGGGAATCCCCTCCGGCCAGCAGAAAATACCCGGAACTCGGATCCCACCCTCAAAGAGGCTGTACTTATGGCCCTTGAGCCCTCCGGGAAGACCGCCGTAATAGGGGTCGGTACATCCGTCCATCCAGTTGCGGGATTCCCGGGAGGGGCCGTTGTCGCTCTGGAAGAAGATGACGGTGTTGTCAAAGATCCCCAGCCGTTTCAGCTCGTCCGTGATCTGGCCGACCCCGTCGTCTACGGCGCTGAGCATCGCGGCCATTATGCGCCGGTCGGGCGGCAGATGAGGAAAACGGTCCAGGTACTTTCGCGGAGCGTGCATGGGATAGTGCGGCGCGTTATAGGCAACATACATTAAAAATGGATCTTTGGACGGACCCAGCTCTCGGATCTTCTCGACCGTTTTGTCCGTAACCATCTCCGTAAAGTACTTGCCGTTATCATAGAATTCCCGGTCGTTTTCCCACAAGTCATGGGACGGATTCGTCTGCCCGTCCGCCATGGACCAATAGAAAATGTGGGAATAGTAGTCGATGCAGCCCGCCATAAAACCGTAGAAATAATCAAACCCGTTTTGGTTCGGGCGACTCCGTTCCTGAAGCCCCAGATGCCATTTGCCTACCATGGCGGTATGATAGCCCAGCCTGCGCACAGCCGCGGCGATGGTAGGCGTTTCCGGTATAAGCCCAGTCGCTTTCCGGTGGCCTGCCAGGATTGCCCGCACGCCTGCATTGCCCGGATACCGCCCGGTCAGCAGGGAGGCGCGGGACGGTGAACACACCGGGCTGTTGGAATACCAGTTGGTAAAACGCGCGCCGCTCTGCGCCAGCTCGTCAATATGCGGCGTTAAAAAATCGGTATTTCCCATGCAGGATAGATCCCCATATCCCTGATCATCTGTCATAATTATAACAAAATTTGGTCTGCGATCCATTTCGCCTCATCCTCCTCCAAGCACAGCCAGCCCGTCGCGTCATGTGTGCTTTTCTGTTTATGCAAGGCAGTTTCTTCACATTGTGTGTCCGGGCACGCATTGCTTATAAAAAATTAACAACTTAATTCTAACAAACTCCCTCTGGTTTGTAAAGGAGAATTTGTCTGAATACCACAATTTCTATCAAATATCTAAAATTCTTTTTTGTTTTTTAGTACTAATCACTTGACTTTTCTTTCAAAATGCCGTATTATTATTGCGTGCACAGGCACACACGACGAGGAGGTGCAACCTTATGGCCCTTACCATCCGCGACATCGCAAAGCTGGCCGGCGTCTCCCGCGGCACTGTGGACCGGGTCCTTCATAACCGTGGGCGGGTAGACCCCGAGGTGGAACAGCGGGTCAAAGCGATCGTGCATGAATGCAATTACCAGCCAAGCCGTGCGGCCCAGCAGCTTTCCATGCGAAAGCAGAAAATCCGCATTGGCTTCCTCTCACGCATAGACCAAAACGGCTTTTGGTCCATCGTGATCCGAAATGCCAACCGGGCGGAACGGGAACTTTCCGCATATGGCATCACTGTGGAGAAGCGATATTTTGACTACTTGTCCCCCAACGCCCAGCTGGAGATGATCAACGAGCTGGTCTCGTTAGAGATCTCGGCCCTGGTGATCGTACCACTGGACGATCCAATCGTCTGCCGCCGTTTGCAGGAGCTGTCCGACAGTGGTATCTTAGTCGTGCTTTTGCAGTCTGAAGTCTCGGGTTTCGAGCCTTTCTGCTATATAGGGAGCGATTATTATGTCGGCGGCAGGACGGCTGCGGGACTCCTGCATAACTTTACTATGGGGCAGCCCTCGAAGATCTTGCTGCTGAACGGAAGCCAGTATTTGTCCAGCAATTATCTGCGCCGCAAAGGGTTTCTGGATGAGTTGGCTGCGTATGGAACTTCTTTTGATACCATTGAAAGCGGGGATATAACCAGCGACCCCGAATACGCATATCATCAGGCCCGGCAGCTTTTAGAGGACCATCCAGAAATCACGTCTGTTTATACCGTCCCAGACAGCGCGGCTTCTGTGAGCCGGGCTATTCAAGACACGGGCCGTGTCGGAAAGATCGTCCATATCGGTTTCGGCATGACGGACGCCACTCGGCCCTATATCCTGGACGGGTCCCTCAGCGCGATCATCGGTCACCGCGCCGAGCAGCAGGGCTATCTTCCGTTCTCTATCCTTCTGGATCACTTTTCAGGCGGTCTGGTCCCTGAAAACCGCCGTATTCTTATGCTGAATGACATTTTTATCAAGCAGAATAGTGTGTTTTGATAATTGCGAGGCCATGCAGCGGTTTTGTAAGCTTCTTTCTAAGCAATATTGCCTGGATCATTTGATGCTGAATCGTAGTCTTGCCTACCCGCCGGGTCCCAGTCAAGATGACGGTGCGCCGCAGGTCCGTCTGTGCCAAACGCTTCATTGCCTCATGGAAGGCAAGTCTCCGGTACGTTTTCGCCATCTGCGGGTTTACTGTGCCTGTTTTCCGCCAAGGGTTAAATGAAGTCAATACTTTCAAGATCCCAGCCTTGCTTGTAATTGCCATATCGACACCTTCCTTTGCAGGCATTGTATCTCTAAGTTTCATTATAGTTAAGAATTATTAGAAGGATACTTACTATAATTTCCTTAATTGATAAAGATCAAGGAGGTTTCCGCATTCGTGAAAACCTCCTTGATCTTTATTAATACAGCTCCGCCCGATATGTAACCGTGACCTGATGTCCTATCGCCGTCCGGTCCGCCCGCTCAAAGCTCATCGTTCGTATGGGCATCATCTTCTTAACCATCTGGCCGCCGACGGAGCCGGCCTCGCGGCTGGTCAGGTCGCCGTTGTAGCCTTCCTTCAGGTTGACGCCCACTTCGGAGGCGGCCTCCATCTTGAACTTATCCATGGCGCTGCGGGCCTCGGGGACATTGAGCTTGTTGGTGTTCTTGCTAGACATAATTGAATCTCTCCTTTTCATCAAATCATGCGTTTTTGTTTGGGTCACTGGGTATCGCGAGCATAGTTTGACTCGAAAAGGGGGGAATATGCCGATTTTTTGACGGTAATTTTTTCTTGACCGGGATCAGCCGAAATATTCCCGCATCCGGGGCCTTTTCAGCGCTTCCGGCTTGTCCAGGCTCTGCATTAGCTTTAGAGAAGGACACGGGTTGCCTTGTAATTTTTCGGGCCGTCATTTTCCGGTTCCGCTTCCCTCTATTCCATGAAGAAGGTCCCGCCAGCAAAATTCGTGCCGCGGCGAAGCGGTTCGCCTGCCTGCCGGGAAAATTCGCCGCCGGAGCGGCAGGAGAACACCTTGCCAGCGGAAGAAAAAAATGTTATAATATCAGCGCTGTGTTTGCAAACGCGAACCGTCCGCCAAAAACGGCCGCGTCCCTGGAATGCGCGCGGCTCAGGAAATCCACCGGAAGGGTTTGATGCTATGAAAAAGTATAGGTTTCTGCTGTTGTCCCTGGGGGCGCTGCTGTGCCTCTCCGCCTGCGGAAAGGAAGCTCCGCCGCCGGGGGACGTGAACCCGGTAAAGGAGAACGTGGAGCTGACCGTCTGGGGCGCGGAGGAGGACGAGGCGCTGCTTCAGGAGATATTTGCCTCCTTCCAAAGCCATTATGCCGGGGAGGCCGACTTCCGCATTACCTATCAGCCCCAGAGCGAGTCTCACTGCAAGGACGCCCTGCTGGAGGATTTGGAGGGCGGGGCGGACGTCTTCGCTTTTGCCGACGACCAGGTGGCCGCCCTGGCCGCCGCCGGAGGGCTGGACCCCATTGAAAACCCCGACGGTGTCCGGGCCGCAAATCTCTCCGCCGCCGTGGACGCGGCCAGCGTGGACGGGACGCTTTACGCCTATCCCCTGACGGCGGACAACGGCTATTTTCTCTATTACAATAAGGCGTACTTCTCGGAAGAGGATGTCCAGACCCTGGACCGGATGCTGGAAATCGCGGCGGAGTCCGGGCGGCTGGCGGTGATGGACTGGTCCTCCGCCTGGTACGTCTACTCCTTCTTCGGAAACACCGGCCTGGAGGTGGGGCTGAACGAGGACGGCCTCACCAATTACTGCACCTGGAACAGCGCCGAGGGCCCCGTTTCCGGCGTGGACGTGGCCCGGTCCATGCTGGACATCGCCGCCGGCTCCGGCTTTGAAAGCCGGACGGACGAGGAATTCCTGGCGGGGGTGCGGGACGGCTCGGTGATCGCCGGGGTCAGCGGCGTGTGGAACGCCGTGGCCATTCAGGAGGCCTGGGGCGAAGACGCCGGGGCCGCTAAGCTGCCCACCTTCACCTGCAAGGGCCAGCAGATTCAAATGGCCTCCTTCTCCGGCTGCAAGCTCATCGGCGTAAACGCCTATTCCAAGCATCCCCAGTGGGCGGCCCGGCTGGCGGAGTGGATTACCAGTGAGGAAAACCAGCGCCTCCGCTTCGAGCTCCGGGGCCAGGGCCCCGCCAACGCCAGCGCGGCGAATTCGCCGGAGGTTCAAGCTGCCCCCGCCATCGCGGCGCTGCTGGCCCAGTCGGAGTTCTCTCAGCTCCAGCGGGTGGGGGGCAAGTTCTGGGACCCGGTGGCGGAGTTCGCCGGGAACATGGCCCGGGGGAACCCTTCCGGCGCGGACCTCCAGGCCCAGCTGGATCGCTTAGTGGAGGGCGTGACGGCGCGATAGCCGCCATTTGATATTCCATCATGTTTCGGGGGGAGAGAGCTATGAAAGGAAAGCTGCAGCAGCGGCTGATTCTGCCCATTATCCTGCTGGGGCTGGTGACGCTGCTGTCCAATGTTTTGGCGGTATTCAGCATCAACAATGTCCACTCCAACGCGGGAACCATTGTGGACGAATATATGGTCAGCGAGGCGAAGCTGGAGGATATCCGGCGCTCCATCATGGACATCCACCGCTTGGCCCTCAGCCATATCGTGGCGGCGGACCACGCCACCATGATCCGCCTGGTCCAGGAGATTAAGGCGGAGGAGGCGGAGCTGGACGGGAAGCTGGCGGACTACGAGCCCTTTGTCTTTCAGGACGACGAGGCGGTCTACCAGGCCCTGCTGGCGGACTACGATGCCTTTAAGCACGCCCTGGTCCGGCTGGTCTGTGCCAGCGCCGACAGCAAAACCCAGGAGGCCTACACCATGGCCAACGGGGAAGTGGCCGACCGGAGCGAGGCGGCGGAGGGAGGTATCAACGTCCTGTCTGCCTCCGTCTCCACCCAGGCGGAGGCGGCGAAAAGCCGTCTGTTCCTGGTGTATGTCACCTCCTTGGCGGTCAGCGCCGGAACGCTGCTGGCGGGGATTCTTTTGGTGTGGGCGGCCCTGCGGATCATTCGCAAATACGTCATTGCCCCCATTCGGGGAGCCATGGACACCCTTCAGGACAGCTCCCAGCGCATCAGCGGCGTGGTGGGTGAGGTGCGGAAGCGGACCCGGACCTCCAGCGGCAGCGCCCGGGAGCTCTCCGGGCTGACGGAGCACCTCTCCGCCGCCCTGGAGGAGATTGCGGGGAACACCGCCGCCATCACCGCCAGCGCCTCCGGCACCCAGGAGGACGCCGTCCAAATGGCGGAGGACTGCGCCGCCATCACCGCCTATTCCGTGGAGATGCGGGGCCGGGCGGAGGAGATGGAGCGGTCCGCCCGGGAGGAGATGGAGACGGTCCGGGCCCGGACGGAGGAGATCACGGCCTCCCTGGACCGGGCCATCGAAAAGAGCCGGAGCGTGGACCGCATCAGCGCCCTGACCAAGGACATCCTGTCGATTTCCTCCTCCACGGATCTGATTGCCATCAATGCCGCCGTGGAGGCCACCCGTGCCGGGGAGGCGGGAAAGGGCTTCGCCGTGGTGGCCCGGGAGATTCGCCGTTTGGCGGACTCCTGCGCGGAGACCGCCAGCCATATTCAGGAGGTCAGCGGCGTGGTCACCGGAGCGGTGGACTACCTCTCCGGCAGCGCCCGGGAGCTGACGGAATATCTGGGGAAAGCCCTCCGGGACCAGCTGGAGCAGTCTGTCCGGTCCGGGCGGCAGTACCGGGAGGACGCGGCCTACATCCAAGGGACCATGGACTCCTTCAACGGTCAGGCGGAGCGGCTCCGGGAGTCCATGGAAGACGTGGCCGCCTCCATTTCCAGCATTTCCAGCGCGGTGGAGGAGGCGGTGGCCGGGGTTACCGGCGCGGCGGACAGCACCCGCGCCCTGGCGGGAGACATGGCGGGCATTACCTCCGGCATGGACACAAACCAGGAGATTGTGGGCGAACTGCAAAAGCAGGTGGACGTGTTCGCGAACCTCTGAGAAGCATACATAAGAAACGGGCGGCGGACGCTTTGCGTCCGCCGCCCTTGATTCATTTGAGTGCTGATGTAAAAGTCCCGCTGTCACGGTCTCCGGCCCGTTTCCGCCAAAACGGGTTCCTCATGCCCGACGGTTTCGTCCAGCCGGGCCTCTTCGTTCTTGATCTCCCAGTGAATGATAAAGGTCAAGGCGCCCCGGAGCAGAATCACCAGACCCAGGACCATAAGCTCGCTCAGCTCCCGGACCAGCACGGTCCGCAGCACCTCGCCGCCCAGCTTGAACTCCAGGGCCAGGGAAATGCCCTGGGCCAGGGAGAGGCGGATGTGGGGCTTGCGCTTCGCGTAGCCGATGATGCTTTTCACCGCCGTGATCAGCAGAACGGCTACGCCGGCACACTCCAGCAGCAGCACGCCGTATTGGACGATTAGCTGGAAGATCGCTTCGATTTGGTGGAGCAGCGCCATAAGCGGAATCCCCCTTTCGTAAATGGAGCGCTTGGAGCGGGACGGAAACCCTTGCGGCCTTGGGCTTATCGCCGCCCCAGCTCCCGCCGGACGGCCTTGGCCAAAAGCTCCTGCCCCTCGGGGGAGCGGAGGGCCTCCAGGGCCGCGTCACGCATCAGGGCCTGGAAGGAGGGGCTTTTCAGCAGCGCGCCGAAGACCGCGCCGTCCTCCTGCACCGCCGCCGGGCGGGGCTTTTTTGAAACGGGCGGGGCCGCCGGAGTCCGGACGGGCTCCTCTGTGGGCACATTGCCGGAGAGCCAGCTGTCTCCCCCGGCGGGGTTGTCGCTCTCGCCCCGGAGATAGGGGAGGGTGACGGAAAAGTAGTCCGCCAGCTTCCGCTGCTGGTCCTGGGTGGGCGTCTGCCGCCCGGTTTCAAACTTCTCCATGGCCGTCTTGGGGAAGCCCAGGGCGGCGGAAAGGGCGGGGCGGCTGATTCCCCGCTCCATGCGGAGCGCCTCCAGGCGCTGCGCCATTGTTACCATGATGAAAACCTCCGTTTGAGGCGCGGCGAAGGCCGCGCCTCTGGTTTCTTATCCCCGCCGGTCCGGCAGGAGGACGGCGCTTCCCGCCGCCCGGGTGGCGTTCAGGTCGATGAGCCGCTGGTTGGAGCTGCCCCGGAAGCGGAGGGAGATGTCCTTCAGCGCCTCCACAAAGCGGCCGTCCACCAGCACGTCCAGAAGGGACAGCAGTTCCTCTGTGGCCTCGCAGCGGGGATAGCTTCCCTCCGTCAGCAGCTCCTCGTAGGTGAAGCCGCTGAACGCCCAGATGTTCTTTTCCGGGTACGCCGCCCGCACCTTTCGCAGGAAGGGGAGGAGTGCCCGCTGGTTTTCCGGCTCAAAGGGCTCGCCGCCCAAAACCGTCAGGCCGCTGACATAGCTGGGGGAGAGAAGGGCGAGAATCCGGTCCTCCGTCTCCTCCGTAAAGGGCTGGCCGTAGTCAAAGGCCCAGGTTTGGGGCTGGAAGCAGTGCTCACAGTGGTTGGTGCAGCCGGAG
Organism: uncultured Oscillibacter sp.; assembly: GCF_950073225.1. Classification (NCBI taxonomy): domain Bacteria; kingdom Bacillati; phylum Bacillota; class Clostridia; order Eubacteriales; family Oscillospiraceae; genus Oscillibacter; species uncultured Oscillibacter sp. The sequence continues at coordinate 118,439 of NZ_CATMPS010000003.1, read as the reverse complement.
ACGAAGAGGCTGACCCGGACGCCCTCGCCGTTGGCGACGTCGCAGTCTTTGATTTCTCCGTAATACATGGCCCTTACAGGTGCAGCACCCGGTCCCGGATCTCCTGGGTCCGGCCCTGGTTCCAGTACTGGGTCCCGATGTAGCCGCAGGTCCGCCGGGCCACGTTCATCTTGTCCTGGTCCGTGTTGCCGCACTTGGGGCATTTCCAGACCAGCTTGCCGTGCTCTTCCTCAATCTGGATTTCCCCGTCCCAGCCGCAGACCTGGCAGTAGTCGCTTTTGGTGTTCAGCTCGGCATAGATGATGTTGTCGTAGATGAATTTCATCACCTGGAGCACCGCCTCCAGATTGTTCTGCATGTCCGGCACCTCCACGTAGCTGATGGCACCGCCGGGGGAGAGGTGCTGGAACTGGGCCTCGAACTTCAGCTTGTCGAAGGCGTTGATCTGCTCCGTCACATGGACGTGGTAGGAGTTTGTAATATAGCCCTTGTCGTTGATGCCCTCCACAATGCCGAAGCGGCGCTGGAGGCACTTGGCGAATTTGTAGGTGGTGGACTCCAGGGGGGTGCCGTAGAGGCTGAAATCGATGTTGTGCTCCGCCTTCCACTTCCGGCAGGCGGCGTTCATGGTTTCCATGATCTCCAGGGCGAAGGGGGTGGCGGAGGGGTCCGTGTGGCTCTTGCCGGTCATGTACTTTACGCATTCGTAAAGCCCGGCGTAGCCCAGGGAGATGGTGGAGTAGCCGCCGTAGAGCAGCTTGTCGATGGGCTCGCCCTTCTTGAGCCGGGCGCAGGCGCCGTACTGCCACAAAATGGGGGCCACGTCGGAGGGCGTGCCCTTCAAGCGCTCGTGGCGGCACAGCAGGGCCTGGTGGCACAGCTCCAGACGCTCCTCAAAAATCTCCCAGAATTTTTCAATGTTCCCGCCGGAGCTCAGGGCCACGTCGGGGAGGTTGATGGTCACCACGCCCTGGTTGAACCGCCCGTAGTACTTGGGCTTCCCGGTCTCCGGGTCCACGTAGGGCGTCAGGAAGCTGCGGCAGCCCATGCAGGTGTAGCAGTGTCCCTCGCCGTTTTTGTCCACCTTCAGCTCCAGCATCTTCTTCTCGGAGATATAGTCCGGGACCATCCGCTTGGCGGTGCATTTGGCCGCCAGCTTCGTGAGGTACCAGTAGGGGGCGTCCTCGCGGATGTTGTCCTCCTCCAGCACGTAGATGAGCTTGGGGAAGGCGGGGGTGATCCACACGCCGTCCTCGTTTTTCACGCCCTCATAGCGCTGTTCCAGAGTCTCCTCGATGATGAGGGCCAGGTCCTTGCGCTCCTGCTCGTTCTTGGCCTCGCCGAGATACATGAAGACCGTGACAAAGGGGGCCTGTCCGTTGGTGGTCAAGAGGGTCAGCACCTGGTACTGGATGGTCTGGACGCCGCCCCGGACCTCCTCCCGGAGGCGGGTCTCCACCAGCTTGGAGAGGCTGTCCTCGTCCAGGATGACGCCGATTTCCTTCAGCTCCCGTTCCACAATAACCCGGAGCTTCTTCCGGCTCACGTCCACAAAGGGGGCCAGGTGGGCCAGGGAGATGGACTGACCGCCGTACTGGTTGGAGGCCACCTGGGCCACAATCTGAGTGGCGATGTTGCAGGCGGTGGCGAAGCTGTGGGGCCGCTCAATGAGGGTCCCGGTGATGACGGTGCCGTTTTGCAGCATGTCCTCCAGGTTCACCAGGTCGCAGTTGTGCATGTGCTGGGCGAAATAGTCGGAGTCGTGGAAATGGATGATGCCCTCCTGATGGGCCTCCACAATCTCCTTGGGCAGCAGCAGCCGCTCGCTGAGGTCCCGGGAGACCTCGCCGGCCATGTAGTCCCGCTGGGTGGAGTTCACCACCGGGTTCTTGTTGGAGTTTTCCTGCTTGGCCTCCTCGTTGCAGCATTCAATGAGGCTGAGGATGCGGTCGTCCGTGGTGTTGCTCCGGCGGACCAGGGAGCGGGTATAGCGGTAGGTGACATAGTTCTTGGCCACCTCGAAGGCCCCGTGGGCCATAATCTGGTATTCCACCAGATCCTGAATCTCTTCCACAGAGGGGGAACGGCCCAGCTCCTGACACGCCAGCTCCACGGATTCCGCGATGCGCCGGACCTGGGTGGCGGTCATGCGCTTTTCCGCGTCGATGCTCTCGTTGGCACGGGTGATGGCCGATAAGATCTTGGTGATGTCGAACGAGACCTCGGTGCCGTTTCTTTTGATAACTTTCATTTGTATCCCCCTAGCAGTAATTATACACGCAGTAGTAATCGCGCCCGCGATTACCACAATACTTTGGCAGTAGGCCAAGCATAACACACAAGATATAGGGGGCGCAAGTGCTTTTTGCTACATTCTTGAAAAAAATTCCGAACCGGCGGAGGCCGTAATCCCCCAACGCCAGGCGCGGCAAGGGTTTGCGGGTTAATGGAAAAATTTGTTAATTTTTTTAGGAAAATTTTACAAATCGCCGGGCCGTTACTCGCCCTCCGCCAGGCGGTAGCCCACGCCCACCTCGGTGAAGAGGTACTCCGGCTCGGCGGGGTTGCGCTCAATCTTGCGGCGGATGTTGGCCATGTTGACCCGGAGGATCTGGTTGCCGCTTCCCGCCCGGGGGCCCCAGAGCTCCTTGATGATGGCATCGTAGGTCAGCACCTTCCCGGCGTGCTTGCCAAGCAATGCCACGATGCGAAACTCGCTGAGGGTCAGCTTCACGTTTTCCCCCCGGACCAGCACCTGGTGCTTGTTGTAGTCGATGACCAGCTCCCCCACGGAATAGGTGCCCTTCTGGGCGATTTCGTCGTTGCCGCTGGCGGTGCGGGTGTGGCGGATGGCCGTGCGGACCCGGGCCAGCAGCTCGGCGGTGCCGAAGGGCTTGGTCAGATAGTCGTCGGCCCCCTGGTCCAGGGCCGTCACCTTGTCCCGCTCGTGGGAGCGGGCGGAGACCACCACCACCGGCAGGCTGGACCAGCTCCGCAGCTGCCGGAGGATGTCCAGCCCGTCCATGTCGGGCAGGCCCAAATCCAAAATTACCAGATCCGGGCAGTGGGAGGAGATCATGGAAAGCCCCTCCGCCCCGGTGCGGGCCTGGATGGTCTCATAGCCCTGGCCGTCCAGCACGGCGGCGATGAACTGGGCGATGCCCTTCTCGTCCTCGACGACCAATATCTTTTCCCGTATATTCATGTGGATACCTCCTGCAGGGCCTGAACGGCGGTGGGCAGGCGGAAGGAAAGCTCCGCCCCCCGGAGAAGATTCCGGGCCGTGATGCTCCCCCCGTGGGCCAGGACGATGGCCCGGCAGACGGAGAGGCCTAAGCCCATGTTGCGCTTCCCGTCCCCGTCCGCCGGGCGGCGGGACTTGAGACGGCCGTCAAACAGGTGGTCCAGCTCATCCCGCGAGATGCCCCTGCCGTCGTCCCGGACGGTGATTTTCGCGAAGTCCTCCTCCGCCTCCAGCAGCAGGGCGATGTTGGCGGCCCTGCCGTGGACGGCGGCGTTTTCCAGGAGGTTGGCCAGCACCTGCTCGATGAGGATGGGGTCCATGGGGACCATCAGCAGCTCCTCCGGCGCGGAGACGGTGACGCTGACCTGGGGGAAGCGGCGGCGGAACTTCTGGGCCGCGGTCCCCAGCACCTCCTCGGCGGGCTCCGGCTCCTTGGCGATGCGGGCCTGGGCGTCCCCCATGCGGGTGATGGAGAGGAGGTTTTCCACTACCCGGATCAGCCACTGGGCCTCCTCCCGGGCGTTCTCCAGCAGCTCCCGCTGCTCCCGCTCCGAGAGGCCGGGGTTTTCCAGCACGGCGGAGGTGGACCCCACAATGGAGGTCAGGGGGGTGCGGATGTCGTGGGAGACGGAGCGGAGGAGGTTGGCCCGCATCTTCTCCCGCTCGTTCTCCGCCAGGAGCTGGGCCTGCCGCTTGGCCTGGGCGGTGAGGGTGCTGGTGATAAGGGAGATCATCAGCAGGGTGAAGAAGGTGAGGGGATAGCCGGGGTTGTGAAAGTCAAAGGCCCAGTAGGGGTAGGTGAAGATGAAGTTGACGAAGATAACCCCCAGGATCACGGAAATGGACCCGTAGAGGTAGCCCCTGGTAAGCCGGGAGATCAGCAGCACCGCCAGCACGAAAACCGGGGCGGCGAAGCCGTCGATGCTGCCCGCCAGCCAGAGAATGAAGCACAGCCCAACCGCGCAGAGGAGGATGACGGCGGTGATGAGGAAGTCCCGCCGGGAGACGGGGAAGAGAGGCGAGGCCCAGGGCTTGCGGAAGGTCATGGCGGAAGCTCCTTTCCGTTGGTTTTCTCTATTATAACAGAAAGTCCGGCAAAATTCAATCTCCCGCCTTCCGCCCGCCCCCCAGAAGGCCCCAAAGCCACTTTAGGTCCCTCCGCCCCGGCCCCCGGACCAGGGGCCCCAGGGGGCCCAGCTCCACGGAGCGCCCCAGCCGCCGGAGGCTCAGGCCGAAGTTTACCAAATGGGAGGCGGCGAAGCTGAAATAATAGCCCCCCATGCCGAACCGGGGCAGCAGCAGCCAGAGCAGGGCCACGTCCATGAGGTTCGTCAGCAGGTTGTACCGGGCGTTGGCGCTCTGCTGGCCCAGGCCCTTGCACATGGCATCCACCACAATGTCCAGATAGAGGATGGGGACCAGGGGAGCGTACAGCCGGAGGCAGGCCCCGGCGGTCTGGCTGTGGTAAAGCAGATCCCCCAAGGGACGGGCCGCGAGAAAGAGGATTCCCCCGGCGGTCAGGCCGAAGAGCCAGGAGACTCGGAGCCCCTGCCGGGCCAGATACCGGACCCGGACCCGCCCCGGGCGGCGGGCGCAGCGGGAGAATTCCGCCACCAGCAGGTCCGCCAGGGAGGCCAGGATGGCGGCGGGGAACATCAGCACGGGGAAGACCATACCGTGGAGGACGCCGTAGTCCGCCATGGCGTTCACCGTCCCGGCGCAGAGGGCCAGGCGGCGGGGGATGATGAGGTTTTCAACGGTATTGAGCCCCGCCCGGAGGTCGTCCGCCAGGCCCACGGGCAGGGACAGGCCGAAGACCCGCCGCCAGGGGGGGCGGTCCTCCCGGCCCAGGGGGGAACCCTCCTGCCGGAGGAGCCACAGGGCCCCCAGGGACAGCGCCGAGGCGGCGGAGGACCCCAGCGCCACGGAGAGGCAGGCCCGGGAGGGGTCTTCCCCCGCCCATCGGGCCAGGAGGGCAAAGGTCGCCGCCATGGCGCAGCCCTGCTCCAAAAACTCCACCGCCACCAGCGTCCGCAGCCGCCCGGCGGCGGTGAAGAGGCCCGTCATCACCCCGTTCAGGCAGCTGACAGGCAGGAACAGGGCGAAGGCCCGGAGGGCGGATTCCGCCGCGGCGTCCCCAATCCACCCCCCGGCGATTCGAGGCGTGAGGACCCAAAGCCCCGCCCCCGCGGGCAGGGCGAAGAGGAGGCAGTACCGAATACTGCCGGACAGGGCGGGCCGGACGCTCCGCCGCCGTCCCAGGGCCTCGGCGGAGAGGTAGAGGGCGCAGGTCCGGGCCCCGGAGGAGCCCAGGGTGAAAGCCAGCATCCGCACGGAGAGGATCAGCTGCAAAAGGCCCACCCCGGCGGCCCCCAGGCGGCCGGAGAGGCAGACCTGAAAGCTCATGCCCGCAAGACGCAGGGCCAGGTTGGCCCCGGTAAGCAGCAGAGCGCCGTAGAACATGGTGCTTCCCTTTTTCAAAACAACACCCCCGTCCTACACTATATGGACGAGAGGGGGCGGGTAGGACAAAAGGGGGGTTGAACCGGCGGCGGGAAGTGTGGTAAAATAAGACAAATATCGCCGTGTTACAGGGGGAAGAGGCTATGAGGCAGTACATTGCGGACGCCTTCGCGGAGGAGCTGTTTACGGGAAACCCGGCGGCGGTGCTTTCCTGCAAACAGATGCCGGACGCGGCGCTTATGCAGAGCATCGCCATAGAGAACAACTATTCGGAAACCGCCTTCGTGGTGAAAACGGGTTCCGGGGCCTATGACCTGCGGTGGTTTACCCCCGGCGGGGAGATTGACCTCTGCGGCCACGCCACTCTGGCGTCGGCCTACGTCGTCAGTGAGTTTGTGGAGGCCGGCGTTTCGGAGATGCGCTTTCAGACCCTGAGCGGGGAACTGCGGGCCACGCGGGAGGGGGAGTGGATTACCCTGGATTTTCCCGTTGGAAAGACGAAGCCCGTCCCGGTGACGGAGGCGATGCTGGCCGCCACGGACGGCCTGGCCCGGGAGGCGTATTTCGACGGCGGGGACCTGGTGCTCACCGTGGGAAGCGAGGAAGAGCTGGCCCGGTTTGTCCCCAACGACGGGTTGATTTTAAAGCTGGACGGCCTGCGGGACGGGCTGGGGCTGATCCTGACCGCCCCTTCCGCGGAGTACGATTTTGTGTCCCGGTACTTCTACCCCTGTTCTTATCCCAGGGCCCATGTCATGGAGGACCCCGTAACAGGGCGGGCTCACACCTTCCTGGCCCCTGTTTGGGCAAAGAAGCTGGGAAAAACCCGCATGACGGCCCGGCAGATTTCCCGGCGGGGCGGCGTGGTGGCCGTCCGGCTGGAAGGAGGCCGGGTCTTCCTGGGGGGAAAGGTCGTTCTGTTTATGGAGGGGGAAATCCCCTTTGATTTGTAGGCGGGGCCTTCGGCTCTTTTCGGGAGCGTCATTTTAATGGAATCAAACGCACACAAAGGAGAAAACGCATATGAAAATTGCCGTCATCGCCGGGACTCCGGTAGACACCCAGATGGGCGTGGAGCTGCTGAAAAGCCGGGGGGCGGAGGCTCTGGGCTTCCCCATCTCCTGGACCCCGGAGGAACAGACCGCCTTTCAGGTGGGCTCCCAGTCCGCCCGGGAGGCGGCGGTGGGGGCTGTTTTAGAAAACATCAAAATCCGGGGGATGGACCGGGTGCTGCTCTACTGCAATTCCCTCAGCGCCACCATCGACGCGCACGGCCTGGCGGAAGGGAGGGGCCTTCGCATCTGGACGCCCATGGACGTCTACGGTGAGATCGCCCTCCAATACCGCCGCATCGGCGTGCTGGCCGCCAACTGCCAGGGGGCCGCCGGAGTGGAGCGGGCCATGGTGAACGCCTCCCCCGAGACTTTGGTCTTTGGGGCGGGGGTGCTGCCGCTGGTGCTGGGCGTAGAAGCCGGGACGCCGCCGGAGAAGCTGGCGGAGGACTGCGGCCTGGGGCTTCTTCTCCGCTTCTTCGAGGACAACGGGGCGGAGGCGGTGGTGCTGGGCTGCACTCACTTCCCCTATGTGAAGCAGGCCCTGGGAAAGCGGACAAGCCTCCCCGTTCTGGACCCGGCGGAGCGGCTGGCGGAGCTGGTCCTGGCCCCCTGAAGGGCGGAAATTTCCAGGTAAACGATTACGTACCGTCCCTCTGGAAAACGGAGGGGCGGCGCGTTTCTTTTTCCAGGGTCCGGGAGCCTTTGGGGCCGTAAAGGTTTCGCAAGAAAAGGCAAAAAATCCAGAAAATTTGCCGTTCACAGACTGGACATTTTTAGAAGAAGGGTGTACAATGCAAGGAAGTATGCGATGGTATGTCCAGGCACGTCAGCCCGTCCAGACGGTGGACGGCAGGACCGCCCCCCGCCCGGGCCGCTGCCAGCAGTAAAAAATGAGGTGAAATAATGGCACAAGCGTTCTTTGGCGGCGTTCATCCCCACGACATGAAAGCCGCGACCAATGAAAAGGCCATCGAGCAGCTGCCTGCCCCTGCTCAAGTGGTCATCCCCATGTCCCAGCACTTCGGCGCGCCATGCACCCCCCTTGTCAAGGCCGGCGACCATGTGAAGGTGGGCCAGAAGATCGGCGAGTTCCGCGGTCTTGGCGCCCCCATCCACGCCAGCGTCTCCGGCACCGTCAAGGCGGTGGAGCCCCGTCCCTATTCCATGGGCGGAAACGTCATGTCCGTGGTCATTGACAACGACGGACAGGACGAGGTCAGCGAGGAGGTCCAGGCCCCCGCGAACCCGGACGCCCTGAGCGTGGACGAGATGGTGGAAATCGTGAAAAACGCCGGCATCGTCGGCATGGGCGGCGCAACCTTCCCCACCCATGTGAAAATCTCCGGCGGCATCGGGAAAGTAGATACCGTCATCATCAACGGCGCGGAGTGCGAGCCCTACATCACCGGCGACCACCGGGCCATGCTGGAGCGCTCCGAGGAGATCATCGGCGGCGCGACCTACCTCGCCAAGATGTTTGGCGTGGAAAAAGTGGTCATCGGCGTGGAGGTCAACAAACAAAACGGCATCGACCGGCTGAACAAAACCATTGCCGAAAAGCACGCCCCCGTGGTGGTGGAGGGCCTCCGCTGCCGTTACCCCCAGGGCGGTGAGAAGCAGCTCTGCCAGGCCATCACCGGCAAGCAGGTGCCCCCGGGAGGGCTGCCCAGCAACATCGGATGCGCGGTATTCAATATCAATACCACCTGCGCCATCTTTAAGGCGATTACCACGGGCATGCCCGTCGTGAAAAAGGTGGTCACCGTCTCCGGCTCCGGCGTGGTGGAGCCCAAGAACGTGGAGTGCCCCATCGGCACCCCCGTGTCCCTTCTGTTTGACTTCTGCGGCGGACTGAAGGACGGCACCTATAAGCTCATCGCCGGCGGCCCCATGATGGGCATGGCCCAGTACACCGCCGACATCCCCGTGGCCAAGGGCACGGGCTGCATGCTGGCCTTCTGCGAGAAGGAAGAGCAGACCGTGGAGCATCCCCAGTGCATCCGCTGCGGCAAGTGCGTGGGCGTGTGCCCCATGCACTTAGAGCCCCTGTTCCTGTACCAGTATGCCTCCAAGGGCCTGGTGGACGAACTGAACGACGCCCACATCATGGACTGCATGGAGTGCGGCGCCTGCGCCTACACCTGCCCCGCCCGGCTGCACCTGACCCATATGTTCAAAACCGGCAAGCAGTTGGTGAAGGACGCCGCGGCCAAGGCCAAGGCCGCCGCCGAGGCCAAAAAAGCCGCCGAAGAGGCGAAAAAGGAGGTTGTCAACAAATGACGGACTATAAGAATCTCAAGCTGATCGCCACCTCCTCGCCCCATATCCGCGGAAGCGAGACCACCCAGGGCATCATGAAGGACGTCATCATCGCCATGGTGCCCGCCCTGGCGTTCGCCTGCTTCAACTTCGGCCTCCGGGCCTTGACCATGACCGCCGTGTCCGTGGCGGGGTGCATCTTCTTCGAGTGGCTGTACCGCAAGGTGATGAAGAAGCCCCAGTCCGTTCGGGACCTGTCCGCCGTGGTCACCGGCATGCTGCTGGCCTTCGTCAGCCCCGTGCAGATTCCCTATTGGATGATTCTCATTGGCGACGCCTTCGCCATCATCATTGTCAAGCAGCTCTTCGGCGGCATCGGCAAAAACTTCGTGAACCCCGCCCTGGCGGGCCGGGCCGTGCTGCTGGCCAGCTACGCCGGGTCCATGACCACCTGGGTGGACCCCGCCATGAATCAAGCGGCCCTGTTCGGGTCCAACGTGGACATCGTCACCGCCGCCACCCCCCTGGCCTACATGAAGGGCACGGACCCCGTGGCCCTGGCCGAGAGCTTTGGAAACCTCACGGGTACATACAGCGTCAGCCAGATGTTCATGGGCCAGATCGGCGGCTCCCTGGGCGAGGTTTCCGCGCTGATGCTGATCATCGGCGGCGCGTACCTCATCTGGCGGAAGGTCATCAACTGGCAGACCCCCGCGGCCTACATCGGCACCGTGGCCGTCCTCACCTTCCTGTTCCCCAAGGCCGGCAGCAGCCTGGACTGGATGCTCTACAGCATCTTCGGCGGCGGCCTCATGCTGGGCGCGTTCTTCATGGCCACCGACTACGCCACCTCCCCCGTCACCAAGAAGGGCCAGCTGATTTTCGGCGTGGGCTGCGGATTGTTCACCGTGCTGATCCGCTACTTCGGGTCCTATAACGAGGGCGTGTGCTACTCCATCATGGTCATGAACCTGTTCGTGCCCTTCATCGACAAGTACACCAAGCCCGTGCGCTTCGGCGTTGTGAAATCCGACAAGAAGGAGGGGGCCGCGAAATGAGCACCAAGAGCAAGGAAAAGGTCCAGATGGACCCCGCGTACATTATTAAACTGACCGTCACGCTGCTGGTCACCTGTGTGGTTGTGGCGGCGGCATTGGGCGGCGTCAACGCCGTCACCGAGGAAAAAATCGACGCCATCAACTGGGCTAAGACCGTGGAGGCCATGAAGGCCGTGGTGGCGGACCCGGACAACACCACCTTCTCCGACAAGCTGACCCTCACCGACGAGATGACCGCCGCCTCCGGCAGCGTCACGCTGGACTCCGTGTATGAGGCCCAGGTGGGCGGCGCGACGGCGGGCTACGCCATCAAGGTGGTGGCCAGCGGCTCTCAGGGCAAGATTGAAATGATGGTGGGCGTGGACGGAGAAGGAACCGTCACCGGCGTGTCCATCGTCAAAAACGCGGAAACCGCAGGCATCGGCTCCAAGGTCATGACCAACATGCCCACCGCCTCCGGCGTGGGCGTCCTGAGCCAGTTCGAGGGCAAGAGCGCCGCCGACGGGCTTCTGGCAGTGGGAACGAATGTGGACGCCATCTCCGGCGCCACGGTTTCCACCCGGGGCGTGACCAACGGCGTCAACGCCGCGCTGGCTGTGGCCGGCGTGATGGGCTGAGAAAGGGGGAGCTGAAACATGAATCTTGGTAAACAGCTGAAAGAGGGCCTGCTGACCCAAAACCCCGTTCTGGTGCAGATGCTGGGCCTGTGCTCCACCATGGCCATCACCACCTCCATCATGAACGGCTTAGGCATGGGCGTGTCCGTGCTTATCATTTTGACGGCGGCCAACGTGGTTATCTCCGCCATCCGGAAGATCGTCCCCGACAAGATCCGTATCGCCATGTTCATCGTGGTCATCGCGGGCTTCGTCACCTGCGTGGACCTGCTGCTTCAGGCCTTTGTCCCGGCGATTGCCGAGTCTCTGGGCGTGTTCATTCCGCTGATCGTGGTAAACTGCATCATCCTGGGCCGGGCGGAGGCCTTCTCCTATAAGAACGGCGTGGGCGCTTCCTTCTTCGACGGCATCTTCCAGGGCCTGGGCTACACCCTCGTCCTGCTGGCGATGTGCTTCATCCGGGAGCTGCTGGGCGCGGGAACTCTGGCGGGCTTCCGCATCATTCCGGAGCAGTTCCCCATCGGCATTCTGACTCTGCCCGTGGGCGGCTTCCTGGTGCTGGGCTTCCTCATCGCCGCCATGCAGTGGGCGCTGTCCAAGAGTAAGGAGGGCAAGTAAATGGATCAAATTTCAAGACTGCTGGCGATTACGCTGGCCGCCATCCTGGCGAACAACTTCATCTTCTCCCAGTTCCTGGGCATCTGCCCCTTCCTGGGCGTTTCCAAGAAGGTGGATACCGCCGTGGGCATGGGCTTCGCCGTGACCTTCGTTATGGGCCTGGCCTCCGCCATCACCTGGGCGGTGAACAAATTCATCCTGGTGCCTCTGGATCTGGAGTACATGCAGACCGTGGCCTTCATTCTGGTCATCGCGTCTTTGGTGCAGTTCATTGAGATGTTCCTCCAGAAGTCCATGCCCTCCCTGTATACGGCCCTGGGCGTGTACCTGCCCCTGATCACCACCAACTGCGCGGTGCTGGGCGTTGCGCTGCTGAACATTCAGGAGGGTTACAACTTCATTGAGTCCGTGGTCTACGGCATCACCGGCGGCATCGGCTTCCTGGTTGCCATCGTGCTGTTTGCCAGCATCCGGGAGCGGCTGGTTTTCGCCGAGTATCCCAAGAGCTTCGAGGGCTTCCCCATCGCGCTGGTCACCGCCGGTCTCATGGCCCTGGCGTTCATGGGCTTCTCCGGCTTGGTAATTTGGTAAGGAGGGCGGCTGAATTATGATGAATATTTTATTCGCGGTGGCCGTCCTGGGCGTTCTGGGCGCGATCTTCGGCCTGGTCCTGGCCGTGGCCTCCAAGATTTTCGAGGTAAAGAAGGACCCCCGTGAGGAGGCCATCCTGGGCCTGCTGGCCGGGGCCAACTGCGGCGGCTGCGGCTATCCCGGCTGCGGCGGCTGCGCCGCCGCCATTCTGGCGGGAGAAGCTCCCGTCACCGCCTGCGCCCCCGCCGGGGCGGAAAACGCCGCCGCCATCGCCAAGATCATGGGCATGGAGGCTCCCACCGGGGAGCGGCAGGTGGCTTTCGTCCGCTGCACCGGCGGCGTGAACGCGAAAAAGCGCTTTGACTATGTGGGCGTCAAGGACTGCATCTCCGCGACGAAGGTCGCGGGCGGTCCTCTGGAGTGCGCCTTCGGCTGCCTGGGCTTTGGCTCCTGCGTGGCCGCGTGCCAGTTCGGCGCCATGTCCATCGGCCCCGGCGGCACCGCCGTGGTGGACCCGGACAAGTGCACCGCCTGCATGGCCTGCGCCGCCGCCTGCCCCCGGCACCTGATTACCTCCGTCCCCGTGTCCAAGAAGGTTCACGTAGGCTGCGCCAACCAGGACAAGGGCAAGGCGGCTATGAGCGTCTGCTCCACCTCCTGCATCGGCTGTGGATTGTGCCAGAAGGAGTGCAAAAAAGACGCCATCCATGTGGAAAACGGCGTAGCGGTCATCGACTACGACAAGTGCGTGGGCTGCAAGCTCTGCACCAAGGTCTGCCCGAGAGACGCCATTCTCCCTGTGGCCACCGCCGAGGAGAAGGAAAAGTACAAGGCCATCAAGAAGGCTCAGGCCGAAAAGGCCAAGGCCGCGGAGCCCGCTGGAAAGTAACCCTTCAAGATGCTGGAAAACGCCCCGGATTCAGGTCCGGGGCGTTTTTTCGCCCGTTAAGGCGGACCTGGATTTTTATGGAATTTATCGAAGGGCCTTGTATTTTGACGGAAGCTGGTATATGATAAGGGCGTCCCCGGCGAAGGCCGGAAGGACAAAGGCAGAGTAGGGACACGCGTGTCAAAGTGCCGGAGAGACGGGGAGTTGCTCTTTGGACGAAGGAAGAAATTCCGCAGTGCGCGTCCCGCATCCCGCTGCCGCATATGGGAACGGGCTTCCTCTGTGCGGCGTGCTGCCGCAATTTTAGAGGAGGTTTTTGTTATGCCCAAAAGGAATGTGAAACGGATGTGCTACGCCGCGCTGCTGGCGGCCATGTACCTGCCCCTGTCGCTCTACGCGGCGGTGCAGGTGGGGAATGTGCGGATTTCCTTCGGCTCCCTGCCGGTGGTGGCGGCCGCCCTGCTCTTCGGCCCGGTGGACGCGGTAATCGTGGCCATGGTGGGCGAGTTCTTCAAACAGCTTTTGACCTACGGCGTCACCTACACCACCGTGCTGTACCTGATTCCCCCGGCCCTCCGGGGCCTGGTGGTGGGCCTGGGGGCCCTTGCACTGCTGTCCCTCCGGGGCCAGCGGCTGGAGGAGCGGCGGATGCTTTGCTATGCTGTTTGCATCGTGGCGGCCGTCTGCACCACCCTGGGGAACACCCTGGTGAACTGGCTGGACAGCGTGCTGATGGGCTACTATTTTCCAGGCCTGATTCTGGGGGATTTTGTCTGGCGGCTCATAGTGGGCATGATCAACGCCGTGGTGATGTCCTCCCTGGCAATTCCCCTGGTGAAGGCGCTCCGGCAGCGGAACGCGGTCAGCCTGTAAAGGAGGCGGCGCCATGACGGGAGAAGAGGCCGTGGCCTACGTCTGGTCCCACGGCTGGGAGGCTCATGCCCCGGGCCTGGACCGTATCCGGGAGCTGCTGCGCCGCCTGGGGGACCCCCAGAAGGGGCTGAGATTTATCCACGCGGCGGGCACCAACGGCAAGGGCAGCGTCTGCGCCTGTCTCGCCTCCGTGCTGGAGGCGGCGGGATATCGGGTGGGGCTGAACACGTCCCCCCATCTGGAACGCTTTCATGAGCGCATTCGGGTGAACGGGGAGGAGATTTCCGATGAAGCCCTTGGGGCGGTGATGGACCGGGTCCGCCCTGCGGCGGAGGCCATGGCGGAGCACCCCACGGAGTTCGAGCTGATCACCGCCGCCGCCCTCCTGCACTTTCAAGAGCAGGTCTGTGATATCGTGGTCCTGGAGACCGGCCTGGGCGGGGCCCTGGACGCCTCCAACGTCATCGAGACTCCGGAGCTGGCAGTCCTCACCGCCATGGGCATGGATCACGCCGCCATTCTGGGCCCCACCCTTCGGGACATCGCCGCCGCCAAGGCGGGGATTATCAAGCCGGGCGGGACCGTGGTCAGCCGGGGGGGCTGTCCCGAGGCGGACGAGGTGTTTCGCCAGGTCTGCCAAGAGCGGGGGGCGGACTTGACGGAGCTGGACCTCTCCCGGCTGCGGGTCCGGCGGCTAGACCTGGAGGGCGCGGTTTTCGACTTCGCCCCCTGGGAGAACCTGACCATCCCCCTGGCAGGGGCCTATCAGGCGGAGAACGCCGCCCTGGCCCTGACGGCCCTGGAGGCCTTGAAGAAAAAGGGATGGAGCATCCCGGAGGAGGCCGTCCGCCAAGGGCTGGCGGCGGTCCGCTGGCCGGGGCGCTTTGAGGTCCTGGGGAAACGCCCCGTTTTCCTCCTGGACGGCGCCCACAACGCCCACGGCATGCGCGCGGCGGCGGAGAGCCTGCGGGCCCTCTTTCCCGGGAAACGACTGACCTTCCTCCTGGGCGTCCTGGCGGACAAGGACGCCGGGGAGATGCTGGATCTGCTGGCCCCCCTGGCGGAGCGGGCCTTTGTCCTCCGGCCCGACAGCCCCCGGGCCATGGACCCGGCGGCGCTGTGCGCCCTTCTGGCCAAGCGCGGGGTGGAAGCCCGGCCCTGCGTTTCGGTAGAAGAGGGGCTGAACGCCGCCCTGGCGGCGGCGGGGGAGGCAATCTGCGCCCTGGGTTCCTTGTACCTCTGCGGCGAGGTGCGCGCGGCTTATACCGGGAAATTCCCGCCGCCGGGGACATGCCGCTGAACGAAGAAGCCTGAACAAGAAGCAGGTCCGCCGGGCGGGCCTGCCCTTGTTTTATGGAAGGAAAATTCTGCCATTTCTCAGAAAACAAGGGAAGAAAGCCCGCCTGACGGCTTGACAAGCCCGGCGGATCCCTTTATGATAAGAAAGAATCTACATTTTGCCGCGGCGACGGGGGTGGATTTCCGTCACTATGCCGGTACCGGCAGGAGAGGAGGCGCACCGTTATGGAGACCATCACCAGCAAGTCAAATCCCCTGTGCGTCCATCTGCGGAAGCTGGCCTCCTCCCGTTCCTACCGCGAGGAAACGGGAGAATTTTTGTGCGACAGCCCCAAGCTCCTCCAGGAGGCGGCGCTGTGGGGCGCGCCCATCACGGCGCTGCTGTACACCCAGGGAGCGGCGCTGCCCCCTGGGCTGGAAGGGCGGGTTCCCCGGATGGCGGAGGTCAGCGAGAGCGTCATGCGCTCCGTCAGCCCCATGGAAACCCCCCAGGGGGCCGTTTTTTCCTGCCGGTCCCCGGGCTGTGCCCCGCCGGAGCGGCTGGGGCCCGGCGCGGGGGGGCGGCTGCGCTTCCTGGTGCTGGACGGGGTGCAGGACCCCGGCAATGTGGGCACCATCCTTCGGACGGCGGACGCCTTCGGGGCACGGGTGATCGTGCTCCCCGGCTGCGCCGACCTCCATAATCCCAAAACCCTCCGGGCGGGAATGGGAGTCCATTTCCGTACCGAGATCTACCGCTGTACCCTGGAGGAGCTGACGGCTCTTTTGAAAGAGGCGGGCCTGCCCCTCTACGGCGCGGCCCTGCGGGAGGACACGGCGGATGTGCGGGAGGTGGATCTCCGCCGCTGTGCCATGGCCGTGGGCAGCGAGGGCCGGGGCCTCTCGGCGGCGGTGCTGGCGGCCTGTGACAAGACCGTCCGCATCCCCATGGACCCCCGGTGCGAGTCCTTGAACGCCGCCTCGGCGGCCTCGGTGCTGCTGTGGGAGGCGGCCCGGGGAGAATATTAAAAATTTGACGCTTGCAATTTGCTTCTATTTAATATAGTATAAAGAACCTTGGAAAAAGGAGGGGCGGGATATGCTGAAATATTGGGTGTGGCTGGCAGAGCTTCCGAGGCTGAAGGGCCCCTTCCGGCTGGCGCTTCTGCGGCACTTCGGTTCGCCGGAGGATATTTTCTTCGCCGACCGGGAGGAGCTGCTGCTGGCGGAGGATGTGCCCCCGGGCCAGGCGGAACTGGCCTTGAACCGGGACCTTTCCGCCGCAGACCGTATTTTGGCGGACTGCCAGCGCTTAGGCCAGCGGATTTTGACCATTCAGGACGCGGAGTATCCCCAGCGTCTGCGGAACATCTTCGACCCGCCCCTGGTGCTCTACGTCAAGGGCCGGATGCCCGCAATTGATGAAGAGGCGGCCATCGCCGTGGTGGGCACCCGGGAGTGTACGCCCTACGGCGTCGCCTCTGCGGAGCGGCTGAGCCAGGAGCTGGCGGCCTCCGGCGCGGCGGTGGTGACGGGCCTTGCCAAAGGCGTGGACGCCGCCGCGGCCAGAGGGGCCCTCCGGGCGGGAGGAACCGTCGTGGGCGTGACGGGCAACGGGCTGGACGTCTACTACCCCTGGGAGAGCCGGGACCTGTACGACGACGTCGCCGCCGCCGGAGTCCTGCTGTCCGAGTACCCGCCGGGCTCCGAGCCGGAGAAGCACCATTTCCCCGCCCGGAACCGGATTATGTCCGGCCTCAGTGTGGCCGCTCTGGTGGTGGAGGCCCCGGAGCGCAGCGGCGCGCTCATCACCGCCCGGCTGGCCCTGGAGCAGGGCCGGGAGGTTTACGCCGTCCCCGGTCCCATCGACGCCCCGGACAGCGTGGGCTGCAACCGCCTGATCCGGGACGGCGCGGGCCTGGCGGCGGAGGGCTGGGACATCCTCCGGGATTTCCAGGAGCGTTTCCCGGAAAAGCTGCGTCCCGCTCGGAAGCTCCCGGCCTGGACGCCCCTGCCCACCCGGCGGCGGGCCGAGCCCCGGCGGAAGCCTGCTCCGGAGCCGGAAAAAGCGCCCGCGCTCCGGGCTGTGAGCCGGGAGGGCCTGACGGACGATCAGATCGCCCTTCTTGGGGTGCTGGAGCCGGAGGGCCCCGTTCAAGTGGACGATTTAATCGAAAGCACCGGCATTCCCGCCCGGCGGGTCTCGTCGGCCCTGACCATGCTGGAGATTGACGGCTGCGTACGGCAGCATGACGGCAAGCGGTACACACGGACCGTGGCGCTGACGGAATAACGCGAATTTCATTCCCCCTCCCGCGGGGCGGGAAACAACGGAGGTAACTATGTCAAAGCAGTATCTGGTCATCGTGGAATCCCCGGCGAAGGCCAAGACCATCGGAAAGTATCTGGGGAAGGAGTACACCGTTAAGGCCTGTATGGGCCACCTGCGGGATCTGCCCAAGAGCAAGCTGGGCGTGGACCCGGAGCAGGATTTTGAGCCGGTTTACCAGCCCATCAAGGGCAAGGAAGATATCATCAAGGACCTGAAAAAATCCGCCAAGGCAGCGGACACCGTGTTTCTGGCAACCGACCCGGACCGGGAGGGGGAGGCCATCTCCTGGCACTTAAAGCACCTTCTGGACCTGCCGGACGAGAAAACCCGGCGGGTGACCTTCAACGAAATCACAAAAAAAGTGGTCCAGGAGAGCATCCAGTCCCCCCGGGCCATCGACCAGAACCTGGTGGACGCCCAGCAGGCCCGGCGCATCCTGGACCGGCTGGTGGGCTATGAGCTGAGCCCCCTCCTGTGGAAAAAGGTCCGCCGTGGCCTCTCCGCCGGGCGGGTCCAGTCCGTGGCCACCCGGATGGTGGACGACCGGGAGCGGGAAATCGAGGCCTTCCAGCCGGAGGAGTACTGGACCCTGGACGTGAACCTCCTGGGCGGCCACAAGCCCTTTGCCGCCCGCTACCACGGGAAGGACGGGAAGAAGGCGGAGCTGAAAAGCCAGGCCGAGGTGGACGCGGTGGTCCGGGAGACGGAAAACGCCGCCTTCTCGGTGAAGAGCGTGAAGCGCACCGACAAGCAGCGCAGCCCCTCGCCCCCCTTCACCACCTCCACCATGCAGCAGGAGGCCTCCCGGAAGCTGAGCATGACCCCCCGGCGGACTATGGCCATCGCCCAGCAGCTCTATGAGGGCGTAGACATCGCCGGAGAGGGCACCGTGGGCCTTATCACCTATATGCGTACCGACTCCCTGCGCCTTTCCGAGGAGGCCCTGGCGGAGGCCAAGAGCTTTATCCTGGGCCGCTACGGGGACGCCTACGCCAAAACCAACCGCTATAAGGCCAAGGCCAATGCCCAGGACGCCCACGAGGCCATCCGCCCCAGCAACGTCCGCTGGACCCCGGAGGATTTGAAAGCCGACCTCACCGGGGAGCAGTACCGGCTCTACCGCCTGATTTGGAGCCGCTTTGTGGCCTGCCAGATGTCCAACGCCGTGTACGACAGCGTGTCCGTGGAGATCGAGGCCAGCCGCCACGACTTCCGGGCCAGTTCCTCCAGCCTGAAATTCGCGGGTTACACCGCCGTTTATGAAGAAGGCAAGGACGAGGAGAAGGAGGAGAAGGAATCTCCCCTGCCGGAGCTCCAGGAGGGGGACGCCCTGGAGCTGAAGGACTTCGCCCCCAGCCAGCACTTCACCCAGCCCCCCGCCCGGTATACCGACGCGTCCCTCATCCGGGCCATGGAGGAGCAGGGCATCGGCCGGCCCTCCACCTACGCCCCCACCGTGTCCACGATCCTGGACCGGATGTATGTAGAAAAAGAGGGCAAGTATTTAAAAATCACCAACCTGGGCCGGGTGGTGACGGAGCTGATGAAGGATAAGTTCACCGACATCGCCGATCTGAAATTCACCGCCCACATGGAGGAGAAGCTGGACTCCGTGGAGGGGGGGAGCATCCCCTGGAAGGGGGTCCTGCGGGACTTCTACGGGGACTTCGACAAGAACCTCAAGCAGGCGGAGCAGGACCTGGAGGGCGTGCGCATCAAGGTGCCCGACGAGGTGTCCACGGAAGTGTGCCCCGAGTGCGGGCGGAACCTGGTGGTGAAAATGGGCCGGTTCGGACGCTTCCTGGCCTGTCCCGGCTTCCCGGATTGCAGCTTCACCATGCCCCTGGTGGTGGAGATGCCGGGCCGCTGTCCCAAGTGCGGCGGGCGGCTGATGAAGCGGACGGGCAAGAGCAAGAAAAACGGGAAGCAGTACACCTACTACTGCTGTGAGCACACCACCAGCAAGGTGGAGGCGGAAAAATGCGACTTCATGACCTGGGACGTGCCGGTAAAGGACGACTGCCCGGCCTGTGGGCAGACCATGTTCAAGAAAGCGGGCAAGGGAGCCCGGAAGCCCTTCTGCATCAACCCGGCGTGCTCCAACTTCCTGCCGGAGGATAAGCGGGGCTATCCCCGCTTCGCCGCCCGGAAGGAGGGGGAGGAGCCCCCCGCGGCGGAGGAGGCGCCGGAGAAGCCCGCCGCCAAAAAGGCCGGGAAAACGGCCTCCGCCAAGAAACCGGCGGCGAAAACCGCGAAAGCCTCCACGGCGAAGAAACCCGCGGCGAAGAAACCCGCCGCGAAGAAACCCGAGACGCCGGAGGAGGGCTAAGAGAGCTCTTTCGCGGCGGCGAAAGCGGCCTGGAACATGGCTTCCTGCTCCATGAGGGCGCGGGCGTTCAAGGCAAGGACGTACTGCTGGAGGATCGCCTGGAAGCACTCCGGCAGGGCGGCGGACAGCGCGCCGTAGAGCTGGGCAAGCTCGGCGGCGTAGGCGTCCCGCTCGAAGCCGTCTATGTAGCGGTCCAGAGCGTAGGCACGGAGATCGTCGCAGATGGTTTGCATTAAGGGTGACATGGGGTTGCCTCCAATCTGAAACTTAGTTGCATATTATTATATATGCAACTAAGTTGCCTGTCAAGAGGAAATTATGGAGATTTTTGCAAAGCGGCTCAAAGGATTGCGAAAAGAGAAGAAACAGACTCAGGCACAGATGGCAGACTATCTGCAATGCAGTTTGCGGGCCTATCAGTATTATGAATCCGCAACACATTATCCTGAGATCCCCGATTTGTTGAAGCTGGCCGATTTCTTTGGAGTGTCTACCGATTATTTGTTGGGAAGGTCCCAAGAGAGATCGGTGGAAACCTGGGGGAGGGCGGACACATAGGTCCGCCCCTACAGGTCCGTTTATCGGAGCATCAGCGGCAGCGAAAAGAGAAGGACAGGCCTTTCGACAACCACCAAAACCCCCGCTAAGGCTACGCCGCGGGCTGGAGACATTCGTAAAAAACGGAAGCACGCCTTGCGCGTCCCCCGTCCTTCGTCCCCCCGCAGGGGCGATACTTCTTTTTCTCTTTTGGACCGTGCACGGCCCGTTTTCTCGTTTTCTTCTGGAAGAAAAAGAGAAAATGGGGGGTGCAATGAACCAGCCATCGCTGGTATCCACCCCCCCCGCCCGAAGGGCGAGTACAACCCCCCACCTAGGAGGTGACCCCCATGCAGGTAACCGTAATCGGCGCCGGCCTGGCCGGCAGCGAATGCGCCTGGCAGCTTGCCAAACGAGGCGTCAGCGTGACCCTCCGCGAGATGAAGCCCGAAAAAAAGACCCCTGCCCATGAGACGGCGTACTTCGCGGAGCTCTGCTGCTCCAACTCCCTGCGGAGCGACCAGCTGGAAAACGCCGTAGGCCTTCTCAAGGAGGAGCTCCGCCGCCTGGACTCCCTGATTTTGTCCTGTGCCGACGCCACCCGCGTCGAGGCCGGAGGGGCTCTGGCGGTGGACCGCCACGGCTTCGCCCGGCTGGTGACGGAGCGGATCGCGGAACATCCCAACATCACCGTGGTCCCCGGGGAGGTCACCGAGCTCCCCGAGGGCGAGGTGGTGATTGCCTCCGGCCCCCTGACCTCCGACGCCCTGGCAGAACGCCTCCAGGCTTTGCTGGGGGACGATTCGGCCCTCCACTTCTACGACGCGGCGGCCCCCCTGGTCTCCGCCGAGAGCATCGACATGGAAAAGGCCTGGATGGGCTCCCGCTATGACCGGGGCACCGCCGACTACGTGAATTGCCCCATGTCCGAGGAGGAGTACGAGGCCTTCTGGCAGGCCCTTACCACCGCCCGGGAGGCGGAGGTCCACGGCTTCGAGGACCAGAAGGTCTTCGAGGGCTGCATGCCCGTGGAGGTCATGGCCCGGCGGGGCCGGGAGACCCTTTGCTACGGGCCCTTGAAGCCCCGGGGCCTGACGGACCCCAGGACGGGGAAGGAGCCCTATGCCGTGGTCCAGCTGCGGCGGGACAACCGGGAGGGCAGCGTCTATAACCTGGTGGGCTTCCAGACCCATCTGCGCTTCCCGGAACAGCGGCGGGTGTTCTCCATGATCCCCGCCCTCCACGACGCGGAATTCCTCCGCTACGGGGTGATGCACCGGAACACGTTTTTAAACTCCCCCCGGCTTCTGGACCGCTATTACCGCCTCAAGGCGGAGCCCCGCATCTCCTTCGCCGGGCAGATGACCGGGGTGGAGGGGTATGTCGAATCCGCCGCCAGCGGCTTCCTGGCGGGGGTGGAGACGGCCCGGCGGCTCCGGGGGCTGCCCCCGGTGGACTTCCCCCAGGAAACCGCCATCGGGGCCCTGGGGCTGTATGTCTCCAACCAATCCGTGGTGGCTTTCCAGCCCATGAACATCAACTTCGGCATCATGCCGCCCCTGGGCCGCCGGGTCAAGGGGAAGCGGAACAAGAACGCGGAGCTCAGCCGCCGGTCCCTGGACATCATAGAGAAGCTGCGGGAGACCGTGCTGGAATAAACAGAAACGACTCAGGGGAGGGTTCAAGCATGAAAATCATCGTGGACGCTATGGGAGGAGACAACGCCCCCCTGGCCCTGGTTCAGGGGGCCCTGGAGGCCCATAAGGAATACGGGACCAACGTGATCCTGGTGGGCCGGATGGCGGATATCCTGAAGGCCGTGGAGCAGTGCGGGGAGAAGAATCTCCCCTCCGGCGTGGAGATCCGGGACGCCGCGGAGGTGGTGGAGATCGCCGACGACCCCGCCACGGCCTTCAAGAAGAAGAAAGACTCCTCCCTGACGGTGGGCCTGAACCTGCTGAAAAACGGGGAGGGGGACGCCTTTGTCTCCGCCGGGTCCACGGGGGCCCTGCTGGCGGGAGCCACGCTGGTGGTCAAGCGCATCCGGGGCGTCCGCCGGGCGGCCATGGGGCCCGTCCTGCCCACGGCGGAGGGGCGGATGCTCCTGTGCGACTGCGGGGCCAACGCCGAGTGCACGCCGGAATACCTGCTCCAGTTCGCCTACCTGGGGAATTACTACGCCAAGCGGGTGCTGGGGGTGGAGCGGCCCCGGGTGGCCCTGCTGAACATCGGCGCGGAGGCGGAGAAGGGGGACGGCCTCCGGCAGGAGGCCCGCGCCCTGCTGGCCCAGGCGGCGGAGGCCGGGCGGCTGAACTTTGTGGGGAACCTGGAGGCCAGCGACGCCATGCTGGGCGGGGCGGACGTGCTGGTGGCCGACGGCTTCACCGGAAACGTCATGCTGAAGTCCCTGGAGGGCACCGCCAAGTTCCTTTTGAAGGAATTGAAGAAGGTGTTCCTCTCCAGCATGAAGACCAAGATCGCCGCGGGGCTGGTGAAGGGGGACCTGGCGGAGATGAAAAAGCTGCTGGACCCCAGCGAGGTGGGGGGGACCCCCTTCCTGGGCATTTCCAAGCCCGTCATCAAGGCCCACGGCTCCTCGGACGCCCGGGCCATCCGCAACGCCATCCTCCGGGCGGAGGAATACGCCGCCAGCGGCTTCATCGCCGACGTGGAGGAGAACATCGAATTGATGAAAGTTGGAACAAACAGGCAAAATTTGCCGGATGCCCCTTGACAGCACGGCGGCTGTTGCCGTATGATAGGCTTCATGAAAGGGCTGTTGTTTCAAGGCAGTCAAGTCTATAAGGAGTGAAACGGCAATGTCAAACGAAGAGATCTTAAGCGTACTTCGGGGACTGGTGGCGGAGCAGTTCGCCAAGGAACCCGAGGAGATCAACATGGACACCGCCTTTGAAGGAGATCTGGGCGCGGACTCCGTGGACCTGGTGGAGCTGGTCATGGCCATGGAGGAGGAATTCGAGGTCGGCGAGATCGAGGAAGAGGAGCTCTCCTCCCTCAAGACCGTGGGCGACGCGGTGAACTACCTGGCGGGTAAGCTGAATAAGTAAAAAGCGCGCCTTGGAAAGCAGGCGCGGAGGAAGCCCGCCCCGTGCCCCTGCGGGGCGTCCTTTCAGAGAGGACCGGACATGCAGGAACTGGAGAAAAAACTGGATTACGTTTTCCGGGACAAGGCGCTGCTGGAGGAGGCCCTGTGCCACAGCTCCTACGCCAACGAGCACCGGGCGGACCACCTGTCCAGCAACGAGCGCCTGGAGTTCCTGGGGGATTCGGTACTGGGCTTCGTGACGGCGGAATTTCTCTTCGCCCAGCACCCGGACCTGCCGGAGGGGGACCTGACCCGCATCCGGGCGGCCCTGGTGTGTGAGCAGAGCCTCTATGAGGTGGCCCGAAAGCTGAACCTGGGGGCCTATCTGCGCCTGGGCCGGGGCGAGGAGTCCGGCGGCGGCCGGACCCGGACCTCCATCCTGGCGGACGCCACGGAGGCGGTCTTCGCCGCGGTCTATCTGGACGGGGGCATCGCCGCCGCCTCGGCGCTGATTCACCGCTGCGTGCTGGACGCGGAGCGGGAAGAGGTAGTGGAGGAGCGCCGCCGGGACTACAAGACGGCCCTCCAGGAGCTGGTCCAGCGCCAGGCGGACCAGGTGCTCTCCTACCGCATGGTGGGGGAGCGGGGCCCGGATCACGCCAAGACCTTCGCCGCGGAGGTGCTGCTGAACGGCGCACCCATCGGCTCCGGCTCCGGCCACAGCAAGAAGGAGGCCGAGCAGGCCGCCGCCCGCAGCGCGTTGGAGGGCCTTTCTGAATAAGAAGACATCCCCGGCGGAAGTTTCCGCCGGGGATGCTCCTGTCTATGGGCGGAAAAGAACGCGCCTCATCGTTTCAGAAAAGCGTCAGGCCAGCAGGGCGTTGATCTCCTCGATCTCCAGGTCCTGAAGGGCCCAGTTCACGCCGTAGCCCACCACCTTGCTCAGCTCCCGGACCTGCTGGTCCACGTCCCGGGTGGTCACCGTCAGGGGATTTTTCCCATGGCGGAGCCGGGTCTCGTCCAGCTCGGCGACGCCCGACTCCTCCAGCAGATCCGCCGCCAGGGTGGCGGCGTCCACCACCGTGGGCACGCCGACGGCGAAGACCGGCACGCCCAGAGTCTCTTTGTTCAGCGCCGCCCGGTGGTTCCCCACGCCGGAGCCGGGGACGATGCCCGTGTCCGAGAGCTGCACCGTGGTGCACATCCGGCCCACCCGCCGGGCGGCCAGAGCGTCGATGGCGATGACCAGGGAAGGCTTCACCTGTGCCACCAGGCCCCGGACGGCCTCGGCGGACTCCACGCCGGTGGTGCCCAGCACCCCGGCCCGGAACACCGCCACGGGCCGGAACCCGGCGAAGTGCTTGGGGCTGGCGGCGATGAGGTGCCGGGTGACCAGCACGCTGTCCGCCGCCAGGGGGCCCACGGCGTCCGGGGTCATGGCGGCGTTCCCCAGGCCCACGATGAGGGCGGGGCCCTTTTCGGGGAGCATGGCCTTCAACTGGGACCCCACGGCCCGGACGGCCCGCTCAAAAAAGTCCGGCTTCCGCTGCCAGAAGCTGGTCAGGTCGATGGTGAGATAGGTCCCCTGGGGCTTTCCCAGGGCCTCCTCCCCCCGCCGGTCCAGGATATCCACCCGGGTGACGGGGTAGCCCTCCTCCTTGGACTTCGTGGCCTTTACGCCGGAGAGCCGGGTGGTCTTCTCCGTGGACTCCTGCCAGAGCTCCCGGGCCTCCAGGGCCAGATCGGTGCGCTTTGCAAACATAGGACCGCCTCCCAAACCGAAAATGATCGGCCTTAGGTTTTGCGCAGAGAGGCGAAATATGCGGAAAGAGCCTTGAAAAAATTCAAGGCTCCTTCAAAATTAAGGGCAGGTCCACGATGGGGACCCGGCGGCTCATGGCGTACTGCATAGTGTACCGGGTGCCGCCGGGGGTGCCGTCAAAGGCGGCGATGAGCAGGGAGGAATGGTCCACCATGTAGCGGTCCCGCCGCTGCATGCAATAGGGCGTGTACTTGGCGGAGACCAGGGTCTCGAAGTCGCAGGCTTCCACCAGCCTTTTGTACCGCTCCCGCTGGTCCGGGGCCCAGGCGTCCGCCTGGGTGGGGCAGGGGACGGCGGCCTCTACCGTCACATCCGGGCGCCGATCCCGGAGGGCCAGGACCGTCTCGCAGAAATAGAGGTCGCAGCCCAGGGCCATGCCGCAGAGGAAGTGGCGGTGGCCCTCCTCATAGGCGGTCTCCACCGCGGCGGCGATGCGCCGTTTCAGGGAGAGGCACCGGGGGTCCGCCTCGTCGTAGCGCCAGGGCAGCTTCTCGGGGCGGTGGCCGGTGAAGCAGCAGCTGATTTGTCTGGACCGCATGGGGAGGCCTCCTTTCCCGGCAAAGTGATGGAATCATTATAGAACATTCGTTCTGAAATGTAAAGCCTTTTCTTTTCCGGCCGGGAGGAGTATAATGAATTTTAGAGCAGCACCCAAAAATCATGAGAAACGTTCAGCGGTCCAGGAATCGCAGGGCCGCGCTGCCGCGGGAAGGAGAGGACGGCACATGCTGTATTCCACCTTGTGCTATCTGGAGCGGGGAGACGAGTACCTGATGCTCCACCGGGTGAAGAAGGAGCACGACGTGAACCAGGGGAAATGGATCGGCGTGGGGGGGAAGTTTCAAGACAGAGAGAGCCCCGAGGACTGCGTCCTCCGGGAGTGCTTTGAGGAGACGGGCCTGACTTTGACGGACTACCGCTACCGGGGGCTGGTGACCTTTGTCTCCGACCAGGCCCCCACGGAGTACATGCACCTTTTCACCGCCTCCGCCTGGACCGGAACGCCCCACCCCTGCGACGAGGGGGAGCTTCAATGGATCAAGAAGGCGGACCTCCTGTCTCTGCCCCTGTGGGAGGGGGACAAGATCTTCCTCCGCCTCCTGGAGGAGGACGCACCCTTTTTCTCCCTCAAGCTCCGCTACGAAGGGGACAAGCTGGCCGGGGCAGCGCTGAACGGGAAGCCCCTGAACTGAGAAAGCCGCCCCTTTCGGAGCGGCTTGAAAGTCCTCAGGCCCCCCGGTGTTCCCGGAGGGCGGCTTCCCACTTCTCCCGGTCCGCCTCCGTCAGGGGGCGGATCACCCGGCAGGGATTTCCTCCGGCCACCACCCGGGGCGGGATGTCCCGGTTAACGATGGACCCGGCGGCGATGACTGCCCCTTCCCCGATGGTCACCCCGGGGAGGATCACCACGTTGCCCCCAATCCACACGTTGTCCTCAATGGTGACGGGGCGGCCGTATTCCAGATCCGTGTTCCGCACCTCCGGCACCATGGGGTGGTTCACCGTGTAGATGCAGACCCGGGGGGCGATGTAAACCCGGCTGCCGATGGTGATGGGGGCGATGTCCAGGAAGATGCAGTCGTAGTTGGCGAAGAAATAGTCCCCCACGGAAATCTGGGTGCCGTAGTCGCAGTGGAAGCTGGACTCCACCCAGGCGTCCTTCCCGGCGCGGCCGAAGAGCTCCCGGATGGTACTGTCCCGGCCCTGGAAATCATCCGGGGCCAGGGCGTTCAGCCGGTGGCAGAGCCGCTTGGCCCGCATCCGGGCCTCCGTCAGCTCCGGGTCCGGGGGATAATAGAGCTTTCCCGCCAGGCGCTTTTCCTGTTCGGTCATAGAGATCCCCTCCTGCAAGATTATTTGGGCCATTATAACAGAGCCGGGGAGGGCGGTCAAGAAGGGCTTGCAATTTTTGGGGGATCTGGTATAGTGATGGAAGACAAAAAACGAGCGGAGCCGAAGCTCCGCCCGTCTTGAGGCTAGGATGGTTTTTTCCGGGAAGACTGCCCTTACAGCGTCTCCTTCCGCTTGGGGGAGTTGATGGCCACCAGCCAGGACACCAGCAGGATCACCGCGCCGATGCAATAGCCGATATAGTAGACGCTCTGTCCCTGGGTCTCGGCGTCCATGGTGAAGAAGTCGCCGATCTGGCCGCCCAGGATGAAGGCCATGGCAATGGGGACAATGAATTTCAGGCAGATGTCCATGAACCGGTTCAGCCAGTGAATCTGCTCCGCGCCGTGGTGAATCTCGTCGGTGATGGGCTTGGTCCGCAGCTCCCAGCCAATC
Source organism: uncultured Oscillibacter sp. (assembly GCF_950073225.1). Classification (NCBI taxonomy): domain Bacteria; kingdom Bacillati; phylum Bacillota; class Clostridia; order Eubacteriales; family Oscillospiraceae; genus Oscillibacter; species uncultured Oscillibacter sp. Next base: position 91,142 of record NZ_CATMPS010000003.1, on the reverse strand, counting down.
ATGATGCTCATAATCAGCGCGCCGGCGGGCATGGCCAGACCCTCGGAGAAGGCGTCCATGAAGTCCAGCCAGCAGTCGTTCCAGGGGCCGACGCCAATCATCTGCTGGAAGGGGACGGGCACAAACTTGTTGCTGCCCAGGCCGTCCAGGGCCACAATGGCGGCCTCCACCATGATGGCGGCGCACACCCAGAACACGGTCTTGGAGCGGTTGCCCTGCTTGCCCTTGCTCTCCGCGTGGTCCAGCAGGAAGGTGACGACCACCTCGATCAGGGCGATGGCGGAGGAAATGGCGGCCACCAGCACGAACAGGTAGAAGATCACGCCGAACAGGGGGCCGATGGCGCCCATGGCCTGGAACACGTCCTGAAGGGTGATGAACAGCAGCTTGGGACCGCTGAGGGTGGCGCTGGGGCCGTAGGTTGCCACGGCGGCGGGAATGACGGCGATGCCCGCCATGATGGCCACCAGGGTGTCCGCAAAGACCACCACCACAGAGTTCTTTACGATGTTCTGGGATTTTTTCATATAGGAGCCGTAGGTGATGGTGATGCCCATGGCCAGGGACAACGAGAAGAACATCTGTCCGCCCGCCGTAGCCAGGACGGAGATGATGCTGGGCGCCTCCTCAATGAAGCCTGCCTGCACCGCGTAGCCGGGGAGGAACATGAATTTCAGGCCCTCCGCCGCTCCGGGCAGGGTGACGGAACGGATGATGATGATGACCAGCATCACGAACAGGGCGGGCATGCCCACGTTGTTGAACTTCTCAATGCCCCCGGAGATGCCGCCCCGGTTGATGAGATAGCAGAGGATCATGAACAGGAAGGTGAACATGACGCAGCCGAAAGGATTGGTCAGCATGGCGCTGAACAGGTCCGACCCGGTTTTGATCTCCGCACCGGCGAAAGCCAGGTTGCTCAGGTTCAGGGACATGTACTCAATGCAGTAGCCGCCCAGAACCGTGTAGAAGCTCAAAATGACGAAGGGGGAGAACACCGCCAGCCAGCCCACCCACTTAAAGCGCGCGGACAGGGCGTGGTATGCGCCGATGGTGCCCTTGCCGGTTTTCCGGCCCATGGCCAGCTCGCTCATCATAATGCTGAAGCCCACGAAGATGGCCAGCAGCAGATAGATGACCAGGAAGGCGAAGCCGCCGGACTTGCCCATTTTGTAGGGGAATCCCCAGATGTTGCCCAGACCCACGGCGGAGCCGATGGCAGCCATCAGGAAGCCTAAGTTGCTTCCCCACGAACCTCTCTCATTTTCCACAAAAAAACCTCCTCTTATCGGTAATTATTAACAAATATACTATACCCGAATCCATTCGTCAAGAAAAAATACAAAAAAAATTCACAAAATGTTTTTACTAGATGGAAAGCTGTCCATTTCACGCTTTGACGTGGCATGGTTTTCTATACAATACGCACAAAATACGGCTGTGTATGATGCTTATGCAACAGTTTAAATCCGCGCGGCGTGGTAAGCTTTTTCATGGCGTCATGACAAACGAACACTAAGGATGGGACTTATGCAACAGTTTAAACCGGTGACCAAACAGGACGGCGCCAAGCTGCGGCGCTATTATAAGGACTGCAATTACGGCCTCTGCGAGTACTCTCTGGGGACCAAGCTCATGTGGAAGAAGGCGCTTCACCCGGCCTGGGCGGAGATCGCGGGCTGCCTCGTGGTCCGTAACCGGGACGCGGGCGGGTGGAACTTCGACTACCCGGTCCCCGGGCCGGAGGGGGACGTGGACGCGGCTCTGAGGGCCATTGAAGCCTACTGCCTGGAGGCGGGGCAGCTTCCGGTCATTTCCATGGTGCCGGAGCACAAGGCTGGGGAGCTGCTGGGCCGCTATCCCTATGTCCGGGTCAGCGATATCCGCACCTGGCGGGATTACGTGTATTACCGGGAGGACCTCCAGTATTTCACCGGGCGGCGCTACTCCGGCCAGCGGAACCACATCAAGAAATTCCGGGCCCAGTGGCCCGAGGCGGAGGTCCGCCCCCTGACGGCGGAGAACGCCGGGGCGGTGGAGCAGTTTTGGAAGGACTATGAGGCGGAATTTCCCAAGGGGGACAACGCCAAGGCCCTGGACGAGCTGAAGCTGGCGAAGAAAATGCTGAAGCTGGCGGGAAAGCCCTGGTTCACCGCCGGGGGGATGTTCGACGGGGACAAGCTCATTGCCCTGGCCCTGGCGGAGCGCTGCGGGGACACCCTCATTATCCACATTGAGAAGGCGCTGTATTCTTATACCGGCGTGTATCCCGCCTTTGTCCAGGCCTTCGCCCTGGCCTTCGGCGGAAACTGCCAGTGGATTGACCGGGAGGACGACGCGGCGGACAAGGGCCTGCGGACCTCCAAGCTCCAGTACGGCCCCGCCAAGCTGGCCCCTAAGTACCGTTTCGAGCCTATGAACGAGCTGATGCGCCACATCAAAGAGATCCCCAAGGTGGAGACGGCCCGGCTGACCCTCTCCGCCCTGACGGAAAAGGACATTCCCGCCTACAACGCCCTGGTGCTGGACCAGGAGCGGAACCGCTGGTGGGGCTATGACGACGTGGCGGGCCTGGGGGGCCCGGTGGAGGAGCGGAGCTTCTTTGACGTTGCCAGGCGGGACTTTGAAAACCATCTGGCGGTGAACTTCGCCGTCCGGCTGGAGGGAAAGCTCATCGGCGAGGCGGTGCTGTATAATTTCGACTGCCGGGGCGGCGCGGAGCTGGGCTGCCGGATTGACAAGGCCTGCGCCGGGAACGGCTACGGCGTGGAGGCCTTTACGGCGGCGGCGGAGTGGGGGCTTTACAAGCTCCACCTGGGAAGGGTTTTCGCCAAGTGCTTCAAGGAGAATCAGGCGTCCTATAAGATGCTCTCCGCCTGTATGCGGAAGCACGGGGAGGACGAGACGTTTTTCTATTTTGAGAAGCTGGTGTAAAAAAGCGGGCCCCCGGCGAAAAACCGGGGGCCCTTGCTATGCGCAGGCTCAATAAAATTCCTTGATGTACGCGTCCACGTCCGCCCGGGTGCCCATGTAGGGGCCCGGGGTCTCCATCTTGAGGGAGACCAGCGCCGTGGCGGTTTGAAGGGCGGCGGGGATGTCCTGGGTCAGCCGCTCGTTGATGTAGCAGGCGAAGGTGGTGTCCCCCCGTCCGGTGCGGCCCCCCAGGCTCCGGGCCTTGATGGGGCAGGTGTAAATCTCCTTGCCGTCGTAGACCAGCACTTCCGTGTTGTGGGTGATGAGGATTTCCTTCGCGCCCCAGCCGTAGAGGACCTTGGCGGCCTCCACCCGGTCCGCGAGGCCGGTGAGGATTTCCGCCTCGGCGGCGTCGGTTTTCAGGAAGCGGACATAGGGGAGCAGTTCCTTCTTGGCCTCCCAGTCCCGGTAGACCATGCCGCCGTTCTCCTCCCAGCGGAGCATGCACTGCACGTCGATGGCCAGCATGGCCTTCTTGGCGGCGAAGGGCAGAAACTCGTTGGGGATGTCGCCCCCCACCAGGCCCGCCAGGTGCCAGATTTTCGCGTCGATTTCCTCCGGGACCTCCTCGGGCCGGTAGGGGTCGATTTTGCTGTCCACGGTGGAGGTCCGGCGCTCCCGGTCCGGGGTGTGGTAGACGTTTTTGGTGACGAAGGAGTGGGTGCTGTGGAGGGGGAACACCGTGATGTTGGGGGCGGCGGCGAAGGCGTCCTTCAAGTCCACCTGGGCGGTGTCCGCCTTGGGCAGGACGGCGGTCTTATGGCCCATGTTGGCGGCCGCAAAGCCGGAGTAGTACACCGCGCCTCCGATGGCCTGGACGGTGGTTCCGTCATAGTCCACATTGGTGTCCTGGGCAATCTCTCCGATAATCAGGGTATTGAACTGGCTCATTTCGCTTCCTCCTTACGGATGGCCTCGTCGGCCTCTACAAATTCCTGGAACGCGGGGCTCCAGAGATGGAATTTATGGCTTTCAATCATGCGCTTGTAGGCGAAGGAGTCGTGGACCCGCTCCGGCAGGAGGACGGCGGTCCGGGCCTCATCCCCGTCCCGGTGGGTGTCGGACCCGGCCAGGCGGTAGTACTCGGGGTGGCGGCGGCAGAGCTCCAGGGCTTTGTCGTTGTTGTTTTCATGCCGGGGGTTTCCGTTGATGATCTCCGCCCCGTGAATGGCGGTTTCCTGAACCGGGGCGCTGCCCTTGCGGAAGGGGTGGGCGTGGATGATGAGGACCTGGCTGTGATACTTGTCGAAAAACTCCTGGGCGCTCATGCAGCAGATATAGGGGTTGGAGCGGAGCCACTGCTCGTCGATGCCGTAGACCAGGTAGTCGTTGTCGTTTTCCGGGAAGCGGAGCTCCGCCCCCAGGATGACGTCCAGCCCCACCTCGTCGCCCCGGCGCTTAGAGGCGTGGTAGCCGCTCAGGTAATGGTCGCAGACCAGGTCCCAGTTGTGCTCGGTGTCGATGCGGGAGAGGTACTCCGGGTGGAGGTGATCCGTGACCACCAGGCCGGTGAAGCCGTTTTGGACATAGCGGTCCACCACGTCGGCGGCGTAGAGGTGGCCGCAGCGGCTGGTTTCGGCGGTGTGGGTGTGGGGGTCGTAGCGATAGCCGTTCATAGTGAAAATTCCCTCTTTCCTCACGGGGAGCGGAAGCTCCCTGTGTGTGATAATTTAAGACGCGTGCAGATCCCGGCAGGTGCTGCGCTTGATCAGCGTCGGCATCAGAATCTGATGGACATAGCCCTGGGTGCCGTTTTCAATTTTGTCCCGGAGCATATCCACCGCCTGGACGGCCATGTCCCGCTTGGGCTGTTCCATGGTGGTCAGCTCAATCCGGGGCAGGGCGGTGGAGGAGATGTTGTCGAAGCCGATGAGACTCAATTGACCGGGAATATTAATGCGGGCGTCGTCCGCCGCCTTCAAAACGCCCAGGGCGTTGGAGTCCGTGGAGGCGAAGATGGCGGAATAGTCGATGGGCTTGGCAAAGAGCTCCTTGGCCAGCTGGTAGCCGCCGGTGATGGAGGAGCGGGTGAATTCGCTGTTGAAGAACCGGGGGGTCAGCCCCAGCTCCCGGCAGGCCCGGATATACCCCTCCGCCCGGAACTGGTGGGTGGTGGTGTGGCGGCGGCCAAAGTAGAGGATATCCCGGTGGCCCAGCTCATAGAGGTACTTCGTGCCGATATAGGTCCCCCGGCTGTTGTCCACGGCCACGTAGCTTTGAGGCTGGTCCCGGAGGTTCTCGCTGAGGAAGACCGTGGGCACCTGGTCCGTGTAAGCCCGGATGTTCTCATAGGTCTTTGGGCTCTGGGGGACGATGAGGATGCCGTCCACCTGCCGGCTGAGAAGGAGCTTCACCACCGTCTTCTCCTGCTTCAAATCCGGCCCGGAGTTGCAGAGCATGATGTTGTACCCATGCCCCCTGGCGCTCATCTCGGCGTAATAGGCCAGCTCCGACATAAACTGGTTGTCGATGGAGGGAACCACCAGCCCGATGAGCCCCGTGCGCTTGGTCACCATGGAGCGGGCCACGTAGTTGGTAGTATAGCCCATCTCGTCGCAGAGCTTGATAATGCGCTCCCGGGTGTCGCTGCCAATCTGGTGGCTGCCGGAAAGGGCGCGGGAGACGGTGGCGTAAGATACGCCGGCGGCTTTGGCCACGTCCTTCAAAGTTACACTTTTCATAGCTTTTCATCCTTTCCGCGCCACTGGAAATTGTAAACGTTTCCGCTTTATTTTTTGGAACCGGCCAGACTCCGGCCGGTTCAAGTTGTCAAGTAAAGAATATCTGATTTTCCCGGCAATGTCAATAACAATCTGGATTTTTCCCATCTTTGGGCAGAAAAACGAAAAATGATCGAAGTCTTCGGCGTTTGGCATATTGACAAAGGACCTGTGTTTCATTTAGAATAAAGCTGAAAAGGCCGCAAACGTTTACGGTTGGGCCGGAGACGGCCCGGCCGCCTCCTGGAACGCCGTTCCAGGGACCCGCGACGTCTACCATATTATAAGGAGGAATTCTTATGACCCCCGATATCAAAACGATCTTTTTCGACGTTGGCAACACGCTGCGCATCGTGCTGAAGGAGCAGGACTTCATCGACCGGGCCGAGGCCGGGCTGATGGAGCTCATCCACACCACCGAGACCCATGACGAGCTCTTTGCCAAGCTGGAGGAGCGCTGGAAGAAGTACCGCAAGATGTCCAAGGAGACCCTGCTGGACGCCTCTGAGGGCGAGCTGTGGACCCAGTACATGCTGCCGGAGTACGACGCCAACATGATCTTTGCCAACGCGGCGAAGCTGACCCGCCTGTGGCGGGATCACGACGGCCGCCGGGTGGCCCGGGCCGACGCCGTGGATACCATCAAGGAGCTCTGCGCCCGGGGCTATACCCTGGGCATCATCGCCAACACCGTCACCGAGACGGAAATCCCCGACTGGATGGCCGCCGACGGCGTGGCCCAGTGCTTCAAGACCACCATCCTCTCCTCCAAGGTCCGCCTGCGCAAGCCCAACCCGGAGATTTACCACCTGGCCTGCCGCTGCATCGGCACCCCGGAGGCCAACTGCGCCTACGTGGGCGACAATCCGGTCCGGGACGTGGAGGGCACCCAGGCCGCGGGCTTCGGCATGATGATCCGCATCGACGAGCCGGACACCCTGAACATGGAGCACGCCACCGGCAAGGAGTTCACCCCCGACCATGTGATTACCGCCCTGAGCCAGCTTCTCGATATTTTCCCCGCCCGCGCTTAAAATACATAAAGATACACAAGGAGGGAACACGCCATGGATACGACTAAGCGTTACAAGGCCGTCTTCTTCGACCTGGGAGGCACCCTGCGCATCGCCCTGCTGGAGGAGGCTTGGATGAGGCACGCCCGCCGGAAGATGGCGGAGATTGCCGGGTCCCCCGTGTCCTACGAGGAGTTCTACCAGATGATTGAGGAGCGCTACGAGCCCTACCGGGACTGGGCGCTGCGCGAGAATAAGGAGTCCGGGGACGAGGAGCTTTGGTGCAAGTGGCTGCTGCCGGACTATGACCAGGCCCGCGTCAAGCAGGTCTGCCATGAGCTGAGCTACCAGTACCGCCAGTGCAAGGGCCGCCGGATCGTGGTGGACGGCGGCGTGGAGGTCATCAAGGGGCTCCATGAGCGGGGCTACAAGCTGGGCATCATCTCCAACCTCATCGGGGAGAACGAGGTCCCCGACTGGCTGGAGGAGGACGGCCTGGCGGAGTACTTCGACACCGTTATCCTCTCCTCCGTCTGCGGTCTGCGCAAGCCCTGCTCCGAGATTTACAACGTCGCCTGCAGGGACATCGGCGTGGCGCCGGAGGACTGCGTGTCCGTGGCGGACAATGTGAAGCGGGACATCACCGGGGCCAAGGAGGCGGGAATCGGCTGCAACATCATCTTCCGCTCCCCGGAGAAGAAGCACGCCGTGGAGTTCACCGAGGCCAACCGCCCCGACGCGGTGATCAGCGGCTTCCGGGAGATTCTGGATTTGCTTCCCCCCTTGAATTAAAACCAATTTGGGATGCGTCCGGGGAGACCCGGACGATCCCGCGTTTCAGAGGAATAGACTGAACAAGGAGGCCGATAGGAAATGAACACCGATATTCGTTACATCTTCCTGGACCTGGGAGGCACCTTCCGGGTCATCGACGAGGACCCCGCCTATCTCTCCGCCGCCCGGGCCAAGATTGCCGAGCTCTGCGGCGTGGAAACCGACAACCCCAACCAGTGGTTCAGCGATGTCATCGACAAGCGGTACGACAAGTACCGGGACTGGGCCCTGAAATTCATGTGCGAGGCGCCGGAGGAGGTCCTGTGGACCCGGTGGCTGGCCTATGACATGGACCGGGAGCGCATTTTGAAGAACGCCGCCGAGCTGACCTACCAGTACCGCCAGACCAAGGGCCGCCGCACGGTGGTGGAGGGCGGCGCGGACACCGTCAAGGAGCTCTGCGCCCGGGGTTATACCATGGGCATCATCAGCGATCTGGTTGGCAAGCGGGAGGTGGACGAATGGCTGGACGCCGACGGCCTCCGGCCCTACTTCAAGACCGTCCAGCAGTCCTCCATTACCTATATCCGCAAGCCCGGCCCCGCCATCTACTACTACGCCATGGAGGAAGCGGGAGCCCAGCCGGAGAACTGCTGCTACGTGGGCGACAATTTGAACCGGGACATTGTGGGCGCCAAGGCCGTGGACTTCGGCATGACGGTGGCCGTGCAGTACGACCGGAGCAAGCCCCTGAAGCTGACGGAGGAGAACATGCCCGACGGCAAAATCTACACCTTCCCCCAGCTGCTGGACATCTTCCCCGAGGGGGGCAAGGTGGCCGTGGATAAGCTCATCTCCCCCAACGACGGACAATAAGGATTTGATTGGCTAATTGACTATAGGAGGTTTTTCATATGGCAGACATGAAACGCGGCGGCGCTCAGCTGGCTGAGGCCGTCAAGAAGGCATACGAGCTGGGCCAGGACGACTATCATCTGGAGCCCATGGTCCTGGTGGAGGACGGCAAGCCGGTGGGCAAAATCGGAGACGGCGACGCGGCCATCTTCTGCTGCCGCCGGGGTGAGCGGGAGATCGAGCTCACCGAGATGTTCACCGAGCCGGATTTTGACAAGGCAGATCGCCGGATGCTCCGGGATCTGGACTTCGTTATCATGACCATGTACCACGACAAGTTCAAGGACCTGCCCATCGCCTTCGCCCCCGCCAAGGTGGTGAAGCCCCTGGCCCAGGTCCTCAGCGAGGCGGGGAAGACCCAGTTCCACTGCGCCGAGAGCGAGAAGTTCGCCCATGTGACCTTCTTCTTCAACGGCGGCGAAAACAACCCCTTCCCCGGGGAGGACGACGTGTGCATCCCCTCCCCCAAGGGCATCGACTTCGACCAGCAGCCGGAGCTGTCCCTGCCCAAGGTGGCGGACACCGTTATGGACGCCCTGGGCAAATACGACTTCGTGGTGACCAACTTCGCCAACGGAGACGTCATTGGGCACACCCAGAACACCGAGGCGAAAATCAAGGCCTGCGGCTATGTGAGCCAGTACCTGGATAAAGTGGTCAGCGACGCCCTGGGCAAGGGCTACGTGGTGGCCATCACGGCGGACCACGGAAACATCGAAAAGCTCTACACCGCCGCCGGGAAGCCCGACGGGGCCCACACCACCAATCTGGTGCCCTTCATCATGATCGACCCCGCCGACAAGAGCCCCATCTCCCTGCGGGACGGCTCCCTGGGCGACGTGTCTCCCACGGTGCTGAACGTCCTGGGCATCCCCCAGCCCGCCGAAATGGACGGCAAGCCCCTCTGCGAGGGCAAAACCTGGGGCGAGGGCCGGAAGATGCTCCTCATCATCTGCGACGGCTGGGGCCTGGGCACCGGAGACGACGGCGACGCCATCCATCTGGCCGACACCCCCTACTGGGATTCCCTGCTGGCAGACCAGTCCTGGTCCAAGCTCCACGCCTCCGGCGAGTTCGTGGGCCTGGGCGCGGGCAAGGCCGGCAACTCCGAGGCGGGCCACTCCAACCTGGGCGCGGGCCGCTGCGTGATGCAGGACGACGTCCGGCTGGACGCCGCCGTGAAGGACGGCAGCTTCAAGCAGAATCCCATTTTCCTCCAGGCCATTGAGCACGCCAAGAAAAACGGCACCGCTTTGCACCTGCTGGCCTACCTGACCTACAAGTCCTCCCACGGCTGCATCGACTACCCCCTGAACATCTGCGAGATGGCCCGGGACAATGGGCTCAGCCGGGTGTATCTCCACATCATCTTCGACGGCCGCTCCACCGAGCCCGGCTCCGCTCCCGCCCTGCTGGCGGAAGTGGATGAGAGGCTGGAAGCCATCGGCGTGGGCCGCGTCGTGGACGGCGTGGGCCGGGGCGTGGTTCTGGACCGGGACAAGAACTACGACAAGGTGAAACGGGCCTACGACGCCATGGTCGAGGGCGCCGGAACCCAGTACGAATAAGGTTTTTGGAGGGAAGGCCGGGACGTATTATCCCGGCCTTCCAGAATTATGAAGATGCACGCAAATTCGAGGAAAATTGCACGCAGAAAGTTTGTTAAAAATATAATTGTCATTGACGGGAACGGCGCTGGTGGAGTAAAATAATGCCCGAGGAAAAGCTCCGCAGCGTTCAACAACAAACTTGGAAAGGAAGCGACACCCATGAATGAGAAAAAGCTAAAAGTCCTGGCGGCTGAAATCCGGCTGGAGACGCTGAAGGTGATCCACAGTCGGGGCTTCGGCCACGTAGGCGGGTCCATGGACTTGGCGGACCTGATGGCGGTGCTGTACGGCGAAGTCATGAAGTTCGACCCGAAGAATCCCCGCTGGGAGGACCGGGACTGGCTGGTTTTGAGCAAGGGCCACGCGGGACCTGTGGCCTACGCCACCTTCGGCCTGATGGGCTTCTATCCCATGGAAGACGCGTACACCCTGAATCAGCCGGGGACCAAGTTCCCCAGCCACACGGACCGCAAGCTCACCCCCGGCGTGGACCTCACCACCGGCTCCCTGGGCCAGGGCGTCTCCACCGCCACCGGCGCGGCCCTGGGCAATAAGATCGACGGACGGGACAGCACGGTCTTCTGCGTCATCGGCGACGGCGAGGCGGACGAAGGCCAGGTCTGGGAGGGCTTCCACTTCGCCTATGCCCACAAGCTGGACAACATCATCTACTTCATCGACAACAACGGCTACCAGCTGGACGGCTCTACGGACGATATCCTGGCCCACGGAGACATCGCGAAAAAGGTGGAGGGCTTCGGCCTGCACACCCAGGTCATCGACGGACACGACGTGACGGCCATCTACGAGGCCATCCAGAAAGCCAAGGAAACCAAGGGCGTGCCCTCCTGCATTGTGCTAACTACCAGCAAGGGCAAGGGCGCGACGTTTGCGGAGCCCAAGCACGACCACTCCTCCCAGCCCAAGGAGGAGCAGTGGCTGGAGGCCATCGCCGCTTCCGAAAAAGAGCTGGAAGCCGCGAAGAACGCTTAAAGGAGGGTGAGAGAAATGAATGTGAAACTGATTGGCAAGCATGAAAAGGATTCCCGGGCCTGCCGGGACGGCCTGGCTCTGACCCTGAACGAGCTGATGGCCGAGGACAAGAGCATCGTGTATGTAGACTGCGACCTGATGGGCTGCATTAATACCAAGCAGCTGGTCAAGAATTACCCCGACCGGGCCTTTGAGGCGGGCATCGCCGAGGGCAACGCCGCCGGCGTGGCCGCGGGCCTGGCCGCCACGGGGAAGAAGGTTTTCTTCCACTCCTTCGGCACCTTCTCCAGCCGCCGGTGCTATGACCAGATCTACATGAGCGCCGCCTACGCGGGCCTGAGCGTCCGGGTGCTGGGTTCCGACGCGGGCGTGACGGCGGCCTTCAATGGCGGCACCCACATGCCTCTGGAGGACGCGGCCATGTACCTGAGCATCCCCACTGCCACGGTGATCGACCCCGCCGACTACGACCAGCTGGCCAGCGTCACCAAGGGATTGGTGAATGTCGAGGGCGTGAGCTTCACCCGCTTCGTCCGCAAGGACGTGATTCGGGTCTATGACGAGGGCTCTGAGTTTGAAATCGGCAAGGGCGTGGTGCTCCACGAAAGCGATAAGGACCAGGCCACCATCATCACCTCCGGCATCATGGTGGACGAGAGCCTGAAAGCCTATGAGGCCCTCCAGGCCGAGGGGATCAGCGTCCGGGTGATCGACATGTTCACCTGGAAGCCCCTGGACGAGGAGCTGGTCATCAAGGCCGCCAAGGAAACCGGGGCCATTGTCACCGCCGAGAACCACAATACCTGCTGCGGCCTGGGTTCTGTCGTGGCCAACTGCCTGGCGAAGAACTGCCCCACGGTGCAGGAGTTCGTGGGCGTGCAGGACGAGTTCGGCCAGGTGGGCCCCCAGAACTTCCTGATGGACACCTACGGCCTCCGCGCGGCCAACATCGTCGAGGCCGTGAAAAAGGCGATTGCCCGGAAGTAATTTTAGGCAACCCTACAAAATTGGCAGGTATCGAAAGACGGGCCGCCGAGCACCCGCAAGGGGTACGCCGCCGCCGTAAGCGGCAAAGCCGCTAACGGCGGGCGCAGGGCGGCGGCCCCTACGGTACGCCTATCGTACAACGCAGCCTGTAGGGGCGGGCCCCCTGGCCCGCCTGTCCTCCGCAAATGCCGTTCTAAAAATTTAAAAGGAGACTGATTCATTATGGCTCAGAAAATGGACGCTTTTTCCGCCGCTCTGATGGCCGACAAGCGTGAAATCATCTTTGCTCCCACCGTGTACAAGTTCGACACCTTCGCCGCCATGGCGGAGGAGTTCAAGCTGGGCGAGCGGGACGTGGTGCTGACCAACGAATTCATATACACCCCCTTCATGAAGGAGCTGAACCTCAAGTGCCAGTTCGTGTTCCAGGAGAAGTTCGGCGCGGGCGAGCCCAGCGAGGAAATGATCCAGGTCATGTACGACGCCATCCCCTATGAGAGCTACGACCGGGTTATCGCCGTGGGCGGCGGCGCCATCATGGACCTTTGCAAGCTGCTGGGCTGCAAGCGCCCCGACACCGTGCACAACCTGTATTTCAAGCGCTTCCCCGTCCAGCATGAAAAGGACGTCATTGCTATCCCCACCACCTGCGGAACGGGCTCCGAGTGCACCAATATCTCCGTGGCGATTGTCAAGGACGAAAAAGACGGCGTGCTCACCGGCGGCGAGACCAAGCTGGGCCTGGTGTCCGACGGCATCATCCCCAACAAGGTGTGCCTGATTCCCGACCTCATCAAGACCCTGCCCTACAAGCCATTCGCCTGCTCCGCCATCGACGCGCTGGTCCACGCCACGGAGTCCTTCCTGAGCCCCCACCGGAAGACCATGACCAGCGAGCTGTTCTCCGAGAAGGCCATGGACATGATCCTCAAGGGCTTCAAGCTCATCGACGAGAAGGGCCAGGACGCCCGGTTCGAGTATCTGGACCAGTTCGTCACCGCCAGCTTCTACGCGGGCATCGCTTTCCTGAAGGCGGGCTGCGGCCCTGTCCACGGCATGAGCTTCCCTCTGGGCGGCACCTACCACGTGGCCCACGGCGAGAGCAACTATATGCTCTTCGGGGCCATCATGGACTACTATGACGAGAAGAACCCGGACGGGGAGATCATGCGGTTCAAGGAGCTGGTGGCCGGTATCTTAGGCTGCGAGGCCAAGGACGCCATCCCCGAGATGAACGCCCTGCTCCAGCGTATCCTGCCCCTGCGCCCCCTGCGGGACTGCGGCTTCACCGAGGAGGACTTCAAGAAGTTCCCCCAGAGCGTGGAAGCCAACCAGCAGCGCCTCATGACCAACGCCTACTATCCCTTCGACCTGGAGAGCGAGGAAGCCATCTACAGAAAGTGCTTCTAAGCGGTTCGATGTGAATGAAAAACCGCCCGGCATGTCAACATGCCGGGCGGCTTCCTGTTCTCACTGGCTTAGCGGCGCCAGGCAGCGGGCGCGTTTGTCAGGCGTGGTAGCAGCCCCCGCCGATGAACTCCCGCATCAAGGAGGTCTTGGGGATGTTGTCCGCCGGAATGGGCAGGAAATAGTTCAGGAATTTCAAAAGCCGCTTGGCCTCGATATACTCCTCGCTATCCCTGGGAACGCCGAACAGCAGGGGCTGGACGTAGGGCTTCAGCAGGGCCGTCTCATAGATGAGGGCGGAGTTGAAAATCATGTCCGCGCTGTCCTGGAAGGGGAAGATGTTGTTTTCCTCCCCCCGCCGGACGGAGGGCCACATTTTGATGGTGGCCTGGGCGCTGTAGCCCCGGGTCCGGGCGTCCCGCTCAATGCGCCGCAGGAGCCGGGCGTCGGTGGTGGGAATGCGGTTGTGGTCGTCGATGTTCAGCGTGGTGAGACAGCTGATATAGATTTTGTATTTGCTTTCCTTCGGGAGGGCATGGGTGAAAGCGTCGTTGAGGCAGTGGATGCCCTCGATGACCAGCACGTCGCCTTCCGACAGATGCATGAAATTGCCGTTGTACTCTCTTGCGCCCTTCTTGAAATTGTAGGTGGGAATTTCCACAGTCTCGCCGTTGAGGAGGCGGATGCAGTCCTGATTGAACTGCTCCACGTCCATGGCCCCCAGGCCCTCGAAGTCGTAGTTGCCGTTTTCGTCCCGTGGGGTTTTGTCCCGGTTGACGAAATAGTTGTCGGTGGCGATGGGATAGGGCCGCAGGCCGCAGGCCCGCAGCTGGGTGGACAGCCGGTGGGAGAAGGTGGTCTTGCCGGAGGAGGAGGGTCCGGCGATCATGACGAAGCGGACCTCCTTCCGGGAGGCGATTTCGGCGGCGATGTCGCCGATCTTCTTTTCCATCATGGCCTCGTGGGCCAGGATGAGGGGCGTCGCTCCGCCTTGGGAGATGGTGGTGTTCAGCTCCGCCACGTTGGAGGCGTTCAGGGCTTCGGAGCGGAGGGTGGATTCGTAGAGCTCCCGGAAGACCTTGCGAGAGGGCTTGAAGTCCCCTAAATGGTTGGGGTCCTTCTGGGTGGGCAGGCGGAGGACGAAGCCGTTTTCAAAGAGCTCCAGTCCGAAGCACCGGATATAGCCGGTATCCGGGGCCATGTAGCCGTAGAAATAGTCCACAAAGCCGTCCAGGGAATAGACGTTGACGTGGGAGTTGATGCGGAAGCTGAGGAGCTGGGCCTTGTGGATCAGCCGGGCCCTGCGGAACAGCTCCATGGCGTCGTCGGTGTTGATGGCCTGCTTCTCGATGGGCAGCGCGGCGGCGGACAGCTCCCGCATCCGCTCCTCCACCCGGTCCAGCAGGGCCTGGTCCAGGGTGAAATTTCCCCGGACCAGGAGAAAGAGGGCGCTGCTGAGGGAGTACTCCACGGAGATGCGTTCCACATTCTCCCGGCCCGCCACGTCATAGAAGGCCTTCAGCATCAGGAAGACGGCGCTGCGCTCATAGGTCTGGATGCCGGGCCTGTCCTGGGCGGTGACCATTTTCAGCGAGCAGTCCCGATCCAGAACTTTGTGGAGCTCGCAGAGCTTCCCGTCACGGTTGACCAGCAGGATGTCGTAAGGGGTCCGGCCCTGAAAATCCGCCGCAATGGCGCGGTAGGGCGTTCCGTAAGGATAGGCGTATTCCACGCCGTCCACGGTGACCTTGATCATTTTTTTCTCTTCCATAGGATGGCCTCCTTCTATATGTGATGGTTCCGCCGGGTGAAGAGACGCTTGCGCCTTCTTCAGCCGGGCTGACTCTATCATACGATATTTTGGCGGAAAATACAAGGAGGATTCCGCTGTAAAAAGGCCGGGCGGACAGTTCCGCCCGGCCTTTTGCCGCTTGGTTCCGCTCATGGCGGAAAGCCATGTTAGTCCTTGGCAAGCGCCGCTTCCTGAAGCGCGTCGAAAGCGGCCATGCACTCGTCCACCGACGCGCCTTCCAGAAGCTCCCGCACGATGAGGCAGGTGTTTCCCCACTGCTCCACATTCATTCCCGCGTTGGAGCCCAGGACGTAGATCCCTTCTTCAATCCGGTCGTTGAGGGGCCGCAGGGAGGGGACGCAGTCCACCTTCACGTTTTTGGAGGGGGAGATGACCCGGTTGGTTTCCGAATAGAGCTGGAGGGCCTCGTCCGAGGTCATGATGTCCAGGGCTTTGGCCGCGTCTTCCCGGTGCTCCGCCTCCGCGCCGATGCCGTATCCGGTCATGGGTATCACCGGCATCTGGCCCCGGCTGCTGGGGAAGCCCACAACCTGCATTTCAAAATCGGTTTTTCCATAGCCGGTTTCCGAGTTGGCCGCGCCCCAGTAGGCCATGACAATGGGGGTTTTTCCCGCCAGGAAGTCCGGCCCCTCCGCCTCGATGGCCTCGCTGACCAGAGCCGTCTCCGCGTCGATGTAGCCCCGGTCAATCAGGATTTGCAGGAACTCAAATCCGGGGCGCATATAGTCGCTGTATTTGGCCTCGCCGCTGTTGAGGGCCGCGATTTCCGCCTCCGCGTTCCCGCCGTTGTACAGGTCCGCGTAGGCCTGGGCGAAAACGAACGTCTCCAGCCACCAGCGGTTTGCCCCTATGGGCGTCTCGAATCCGTTTTCCTTGAAAACGCGGCAGCACTCCAGGAACTCCTCCGGTGTTTCCGGCTGGGATAAGCCATACTGGTTGAAAAGATCCATGTTGAGGAACAGGCCGTAGGCCACGATCTCCTGGGGGATGGCGATCAGCTTCCCGTCCACCGTGTTGGCGACCCGGATGATCTCCCGCAGATTTTTCGCGCTGTCCAGCCCCGAGAGGTCCATCAGCTTTCCCTCCGCCCCCAAAATCAGGAGGGTATCCGGGTTCAGCAGATACAGGTCGTCCATATTGCTGCGCGCCCGGTCGAGAGTGACCTCGTCATAGGTCTTGTCCTGATAGTTTTCCGCCGTGTAGGTCCTGTACATCATGCTTACGCCCAGTTTTTCCTCGGCCATTGCCACCGTCAGGTCCGACGCGGTCCGGGCGATGTTTTTCGCGTTGGGATCGGTTTTTTCCATGGGGCTGAACAGGTTCACCACCCGCGCCGCTTCCTTTTCCTGGGAAATCAGGTTTTTGGGCTTGGCGGAGCCTTGGCAGGCCGCCAGGGACAGCGCCGCCAGCACCGCCAGGAACAGAGCGGACCATTTCCGGCTCACGCTCTTGATAGGCGTCATGATCCATCTTCCTTTCGCTTGGTACATTGCGCAATAACGCTCTTCAAATGCTCCATATTCAGCGGCTTGGCCACATGGGCGGTCATCCCCGCGTCCAGGGCCGCTTTTTCATCTTCGGCAAAGGCGTTGGCCGTCATGGCGATGATGGGAATGCGCCCCGCGTCCTCCCGCTCCAGGGAGCGGATGGCCCGGGCGGCCTCGTGACCGTTCATCACCGGCATCTGCACATCCATCAAGATGGCGTCGAACGCACCCGCTTCCGCCTCCTGGAAGCGCTCCACCGCTAAACGGCCGTTTTCCACGATTTCGCAGGAGGCCCCTTCGATCTCCAAAAGCTCCGCCAGGATCTCCGCGTTGATTTCGTTGTCCTCCGCGGCGAGGAAATGGAACCCCCGCAGGCCGCTGTCTTCCGCCGGGGCGGGGGCTTCGCCGGGGTCCGCCCAGAGCTGCGCCACCTTCTCCCGGAAGGCGGAGACGAAGAACGGCTTTGTGAGAATGCCCGCGGATTTGATTTGCAGCGCTTCCTCCAGTCCCTCCGCGCCGGATTCCGCCAGGAAGAGGATGGGCATGGAAAACGACTCCCGCAGGTCCCGTGCCGCCTGGAGGCCGCAGGTCTTCCAGTCCAGCAGGACGATTTGGCAGTCTCCGCCGTTGTCCCGCAGCCAGGCGGCGGCTTCCTCCCAGCCGGCGGCGGTGTCCAGGCGGATTCCGGCGTCCTGCATCAGGGATTGAATGCTCTCCCGGCTCTCCGGATCGGCGTCCACCGCCAGCACGCGGGAAATGCCCCGCTGTTCCCAGAAGCGCCGGTCCGCGTGCCCCTCCTGAATGCGCAGTTCCAGGTCGACCCGGAAGAGGGAGCCCCGGTCCACCTCGCTGAACACCTCAATGGTGCCGCCCATCAGCTCTACGATGCTTTTGGTAATGGCCATGCCCAGCCCGGTGCCCTGCACCTTGTTGGTGGTGCTGTTTTCCGCTCTGGTAAACGCGTCGAAAATGGTTTCCAGGTATTCCGGCGTCATGCCGTAGCCGTCGTCCTCCACCTCCATGCGGATATGCTCATATTGGCTGGAGCGCTGCTTGAGCTCCATGATGCGGAAGCGGATATGCCCGCCCTCCGGCGTGTATTTTACGGCGTTGGAAAGGAGGTTGATCAAAATCTGATTGATTCGAGTTTCGTCGCCAATCAGGCGCTCGTGCCGGATGCCGGTTGCCTCCAGATGAAAGTCCTGCTTTCTGGCTTTGGCCATGGGCTGGATGATGGCGTCCACGGAGGAGATCACATCGTTCAGGGAGAATTCCTCCAGGTTCAGCACGACTTTTCCGCTCTCGATTTTGGAGACGTCCAGGATGTCGTTGATGAGGCTGAGAAGGTGCTGGCCGGAGGCCATGATCTTCTGGGTATATTCCCGGACCTTGGCCGGGTTCTCCGCGTCCTTGGAGAGGAGGGCGGTGAATCCCAGCACCGCGTTCATGGGCGTGCGGATGTCATGGGACATGTTGGAGAGGAAGGTCGTCTTGGACTCGCTGGCGATCTGAGCGGCCTGGAGGGCCTCCGCCAGCTGCTGGCTGTGCAGCTTCCGCTCCGCCTCCTGCTCCTTCCGGAGCTTATCCTGCTGCCTCCAGCTGAGGTAGTACAGCAGGATGCACAGGAAGAAGGCCGCCAGCATGGAGGCTACCACGATGAAAATATTCTGGCTGACGGTTCGCCCCTCCTGCTGGATGGCCTGGATGGGCACGTAGCCCACCAGGAAGATGGTGCCGCCGTTTACCGACCACATGTAGTTCAGCGCCTGCACGTCCCGGATATCGTGGTAGAAAAGAATGTTCTTCCCGCTTCCCAGGCACGCGTTTACCTCCGCCCGGATCTCCGGGTCCTGAATGTCGTTGGCGCGGTAGAAATCGGTCAGATTTAAATGGCCCGCGCTCCGCTGGCCCATGCCCTTGGGCTTTAGGACAAAGCGCTGGCTTTCCGCGTCCATAACGTACAAAGAGGCCTGCTTGTTGTAAAACCCCTCCGGAAGGGAGCGGTCGACGGCGTCGTAAATGTACTCGGCGTAAAGGGTGCCGATTTCCCGGCCGTCCCGTTCAACGGGGCACTTCATGGTATAGGACCAGGTGCCCATGTAATTCAGATAAGACTGGGAGATCGGCAGGCCCATAACCGTTTCGCCGGCGGAAAAATCCAGGCTGTCTTCGGTGAAGCGCTCTCCGGTATTGGAGACGCCTTCGGTTTTGCCGGAGAGAATCAAAGACATTTTGGACATGGTCTGGTTCTTCTCATACGCGCGGATATACGCCTCCGGGTCGTCCACACGGGCGATCTCCTGGGCGATCAGGGTCTGAAACTCCGCTTCGCTGCGCAGGATCGTCTCAATGGTGCTTTCAATGAGATCCAGGCTTTCGCTTAAGTTTTGTATGGCGGAATTGGACATCTCCCTGGCGGTTTTTCGCGACACCGAAAATATAATTGCCCCGAACATGCAGAAAACCAATATAATGGAGAGGAGCAGGGAGAGGCCCCTCCGCTTGATTTGCTTATTTGGAATGTTCATCATTGGCTTGCTCCATTCTAACGCTCCGGCAGTACGGCGCCTGATTGCCGGGGGAAGGGGCTCCTTCCCGTTCCGCAAACCGCGTCGAAGCCATATTACATCCCATTATACTATTCCCTTCCTTTTAGTGTCAATAGATGCGGGGCGGCGGAGCAAAAAAAGGCCGGCGCTAAAGCGCCGGCCTTCCTAAGCTGTTTCCCAAAAGCTTCCCGTGGGTGCTTCCGCCCTGGGGCGGAAGGATTATGGATGATTCAGGAAGTTCACATACCGGGCCAGCATGGCCGCCGCCTGGGCGCGGGTGGCCTTGCCGCCGGGGGAGAAGGAGCCGTTTCCGTAGCCGCTGAGGATGCCGTTTTCCGAAGCCCAGCGGACCGCCTCGCGCGCATAGCCGCTGACGGCCTCCGCGTCGCTGAACCGCAGTTCCCGCTCCGTGGCGGCGGGACTGCCCGCGCAGCGGTGGAGCATGGCCGCGAACTGCTCCCGCGTCACCGTGCTGTCCGGGTTCCGGCCGTCGCTGATCCCCTGGGCGATTGCCCAGGCGGCGCCCTGTTCATAGGCGGACGCTCCGGAGGCGCTTACGCCGTCCAGCCGGGCCAGCACCGTCATCAGCATTGCGCGGGACATGGGTGCGTCGGGGCTGAAAGCGGTGGAAGTTTTGCCGGAGAAGAGCTCCCGGGCGGTGACGAAGCCGATGGCGTCCTCCGCCCAGTGGCCCGGGGTATCGTGGAAATCCTTGCCGTTGTCCCGGAGCCGCACCGTGGCGCCGTCGGGAACGCTGACGGCAATCCGGCCTCCGCTGAGAACGGCGGTTTTGAGCAGGGTTTCGGAGCCGTCGCCGCCGGCGAGGTAAGCCACGGTGGTGCCGGCGTCTCCCTCTGCGGGAATTTCCACCCGGACAAGCCGGACGCTGCCGGTGCGGATGACAATGTCGGCGTTTGCCCCGGGCAGGGCCGGGATGGGCAGGACGATGGTCCCGCCGTTTTTCTGGCTCTCCTGAACCGCCTGGGAGGGAAGCCGCACGTCGGCCCGGGCGCCGTTCCGGTTTTCCCGGACGGTGGCGGTCAGGCCGTCGGACTGCTTCACGGTGGTTTCGGCGGTTCCGTCGGGCCGTTCCACCGTTTTGACGGTGGAGCCGTCCTTCGTCGTTTCCGTAGTGGTGACGGTGCCGTCCTTTTTCGTCTCCACCACGGTTTTGGAGCCGTCGGGCCGTCTGGTGGTCTCCGTCTCCGTGCCGGTGGTTTTGTTGACGGTGGTGGAGACGGTGGAGCCGTCGGGCCGTTTGACCGTCGTGGTATTGGAGGAGGAGCCGCCGGAGGACGAGCTCCCGCCGGAAGACGAGCTCCCGCCGGAGGATGATCCTCCGCCGCTGGAACCGCCGGAGGAGCTTCCGCCGCCGGTGGCGGGAAGCGTTTCCCGGACCATCTCGTAACCGCAGACGGTGCAGGACTTGTGGCGGGTCCCGTTCTGGGAAGATGTGGCGGGCCGGTCCACCACCCAGTCTCCGGCGGTGTGGGCGGCGTAGCCGCTCTTTGCGCTGTCCGCCGTGATGGGACAGCCGGAGGCGGTGCAGTCGTGCCAGTGGTGGGAGGCGTTGGTTTTCCAGGCGGAGCCCCAGGCGTGGGCATGGCTGGGAGTGGGGGGCGTGACGCCGCTGGGAGTCCAAATGGCGTTTAAGGTCACGTCCCGGGCGGGCATTTTAAAGCTCAGGTCCGGGCTGTTCCGGTTGTCCAGCGTCAGGTCCCCCGCGTCCCAGGCCGCGAAGGTTTTCCCAGCCTTGACGCCTGCCCGGACGGTGACGCCGGCCCCTTCCTTATAGGTGTAGGTTCCCGCGGGGGTGCCGCCCTCGCCGGTGTTGCCCACCGTCAGGCGATAGCTGGTCTCACCGGGCGGGTCAGGCTGGTCGGGAGGATCGGGAGGATCAGGCGGCTCCGTGGCGGCGGTGATCCGGACGGTGTAGGTCGTGGTCTTCCCCTGGTAGGTAATGGTCAGCGTCTGGCTCTCCGCC
Source organism: uncultured Oscillibacter sp. (assembly GCF_950073225.1). Lineage (NCBI taxonomy): Bacteria > Bacillati > Bacillota > Clostridia > Eubacteriales > Oscillospiraceae > Oscillibacter > uncultured Oscillibacter sp. The sequence goes on along the minus strand of NZ_CATMPS010000003.1, from coordinate 69,917 downwards.
GCCTGATCGGAGTTGAAGCCGGAGACCATCGTCTCCGTGACATTCACCGTTTGTTTTCTTCCGTCGGAATAGGCCGCTTCAATCGTAAGGCCGGAGACGTCCAGGGCCTCGCCCACCTGATAGGCGGTCTTGTGCCCGGTGCTGTTGACGGAAATGGAGTCGAGCACAGGGTCCACGGGACCGGGGTCCGGATCTCCGCCGCCGCTTGTAACGGTGAGCACGGCGTCCTTGAAAAGCGCCTTTCCTTCAACCGTGTAGTCTTTGGGCACGATGATCTGGATGGTATAATCGCCCGGGTCACAGAGTTTATCCGTGGAAACGCAAAGTTCATTCCCGATGATCTCCATGGAGAAATAGCCGTAGGTATCGCGGTAAATGTAATAGGTGTCCCCTTCGATTACTTGCTCTGTCCGGTTGGTGGTCTTGTCGTTGATGCTGATGGTCAGGGGAATGAAGTCCAGAAGCACCCCGGCCCCGGCCGCGTTTTCGACGGTTAGAGGAAACTCGGCTTCGCCGCCCGCTTCCACGGTCTGCGCCGTTGTGTCGAAGTGGAAGTCCTGCACAAGGTCCCTGTTCCCGCCGGAGGAGTCCTCCACAGCCGTCCAATTGCCGTTTTCATCCCGGACCAGCGTCAGCTTGGAGCTGCCGTAGGGCAGAAGCTCGAAGGAGCCGCCGCTGGAGGCCGGGGTTTGGATATAGGTGTGGTCCACAATGGGTTGAGAGGTGGAGTTGGTATTGGAATAGTCTGTTCCGCCGATGGCCACCTTGGCCGAACCCTCCGCCGACTGGTCGGCAGTCATGGTTTGATCTGCGCCCATAATCAGAATGCCGCCGTCTGCGGTGAAATTATCCACCGTGAAATCGGTACCGCCTCCGGCGTTGTACAGGTTGGAAACCGTCAATTTTGCGCCGGAGGAGATGGAGAGGGAGGTGTTCCCGTTCTGCCGGAAGCTGCTGCCCTGGTCCAGGACCAGATTGCCCGAACGTACCGACAGGCTGGAGATATCGCTGTATACCTTGATGTCCTCATTCACGCCCTGGTACTCCACACGGGTTTCCGTCGCGCCCGCGCCAACCACGCCGCCCACTTTGGAGATTTTCTCGCCGGTGATGGTGACGGTTCCGTTTACGGTGTAGTTGTCAGGGTCCGGAAGCGTCACTTTTTGTCCGTTCACGTCCGGCGAATTTTTCTGCTGCGCACCTCCGGCATAGATGCGGCCCACGGCGGAGGCGCCGCCGGAGAGACTCGCGCAGCCGTCTATGCGGATGACGGGATCCCCGTCAAAGGAGTTTTCCGGGCCGTCTTGATGGCCGGTGTCCGGACCCATGCCGCCCATGCAGAGACTGCCGGCGTAGATATTGCCGCGGCCCACGACATGCTCGCTCGTGCCCTGGAGACTGGTGGTTCCCTGGATTGTGACGGTGTTGGCCGTGCCGGGGCTGGGAACCAGGAATTGCTCATAATCGTTTGGCAACAAGGTGCCGCCGAAGACATTAAAGGGATAGCCCGCGGCTGTTACGCTGTCCAGTGTCAGAGCGTACCCGTTGGCGATGACCGCGTTGCGGGTGCTGGTGGTAAAATCCAACTGGGCGTTTTGAATGGTCACGTTTCCGCCCAGCAGGACGCCTCCCGCACGGAGGGTAATTATGTGGCCCTGCCCGTCAATGGTGACGTCTTTTTCAATGATCCACGGAGCGTCCGAACCGGAATTGATCATGGCGTCCGAGGTCAGTGTGACCGTGCCGCCGCTGTCCGCTCGGTTAATGGCATCGATCAGATCAAAATAGCCTCCACTTTCCGCCGCCAGCCCCACAGGGGGGAAGAGAGAGGCGGCGATGCAGAAGGCCAATAAGGCCGCGGCCAGCCTGAAGGTTTTTTTCCTCATGAAAATTCTCCTTTTCGGTTTGTCCGGAGGGCGCTTCGCCCGCGCTTCCCGCGCCGGTTGAGGGCTGTGATTTCCTCCGCGAGTGCTGCTGGTCAACAATATATCAGAAAAAAGCCGGGTTTACAAGATTTGCCTGGCGGAAATCCCAGGAAATATTAGGAAAAACGTACATGTTCCTGGAGAAACGTCCCCGACCGCCGGAGGCGCGGGCCGCTCCATTGAAACGGGCTTTCCGCTTGGTGTGAGAAGGCTGGCGAAAACAGGGGCCATACCTTGTGTCTGTAACAAAGATGTAACATACAAATTGTGGTTTGGGCTTGCAAGGGCGGGGAAAATATCCTACAATAGAGCTTGAGTCTTTTGGGCTCAAACTTTGAAACGAAACGAGGTGCGCGCATATGAAAAAGACGCTGGCCGCTTTCTTCCTGGCCCTGGCCCTGCTGACAGGCGGCGCCGCCGCTTTCTCCGACGTGGACGAGGGGCTGTACTATGCCGCGCCCATCGCCTGGGCCGTGGAGCGGGGCATTACCACCGGAACCTCCGAGGACACCTTCTCTCCCGACGCCCTGTGCACCCAGGGGCAGATCCTCACCTTCCTCTGGCGGGCCGCCGGGTCCCCTCAGGCCGAGGCCCTGGAGACCGTATCCCTCAATCCTGCCTTTGCACAGGCCGTGGCCTGGGCCGCGGAGCAGGGCATTTTGGACAGCGCGGACGTTTCCGCCTCTGGGGGGGCCGTCCTCTTCAATCCCTCCGCCCCCTGCACCCGGGGCGCGGCCATGAGCTTCCTCTGGCGCTACGCCGGTTCTCCCGAAGCCAGCGCCCCCGGGGACTTTACCGACGTGGCCCCCAACGCCCCGTATGCCCAAGCCGTGGCCTGGGCCGTGGAGCGGGGCATCACCTCCGGCACCTCCGAGGCCACCTTCTCCCCCGGCGAGACCTGCACCCGGGGACAGATCGCCACCTTCCTGTACCGCTGCCTGAACGAGGGCGGAGAAAAGGCCGCCCTGCCGGAGGAGGTGATTCCGCAGGCCCCCGCCGGTCCCGAGCCGGAGGAGAGAGTCCAGCGGACCTATACCGGGACGGGCACGGCCCATTCCCTGGGCCTGGACGGCAGCGAATTTACCAGCGCGGGCGAGTACGAGGCGGAGGTTACCGTGGACGTTTATTCCCCCTACGAGGCGGTGTTTACCGTCAAGGTGCCCTTCCCCCTGTACCAGGCCTGCGCCTACACCGTTCGGTTCGAGGACCCGGAGAGCCCCGGAAAGGGCTACCACTTCACCTGCTTCCGGCGGGACGAGGCTTTTTCCGACATCCTTCCCTGGGTGGGGGACTCCGTACAATTTCTGTTTTCCAATATGTCCGGAGAAGAGACCCGGGCCGATTATACCGCCGCCTCCCAGGAGGAGGGACGGACGGACGGCGTGCTCTCCTGGCGGGTGGTCTTTACCAACGGAGCGGGCAACTTTACCTACGACCTTCTGGAGGGGCTCCGCCTCAGCTGCCGGGTCGACGCGAAGGTGCCAGCGGGCTGACCGCGCGCATATCAACAGGGCTGTGCCTTTTGGCACAGCCCTGTTTTTATCTTATTCCTTTGCCTGGAAAACGGCCCTCATGCCCTTGTAGGTTTCGTAGCAGTCCAGCTTGGAAACCGTCTCGAAGGGGGCGTGCATGCTCAGCACCGGAACCCCCGCGTCCAGAGTGCTGATGTTCCGGTTGGCCATATACATGGCCACGGTGCCGCCGCCTCCGGCGTCCACCTTGCCAAGCTCCGAAATCTGCCAGATGACTCCCGCCTGGTCGAAGAGCCGCCGGACATAGGCCACCGTCTCCGCGTCCGCGTCGGAGGCCCCGGACTTGCCCCGGGCCCCGGTGTACTTGCACAGGCCCACGCCGTAGTTCAGCTGGGACTCGTTCCGCTTCTCAAACACGTCGGGGTAGTTGGGGTCGTAGGCCGCCGTCACGTCGGCGCTGAGGCAGAAGGACTTGGCAAAGCAGGTCCGCAGGGCCGCGCCCTGGGCGGCGCACAAGTCTTCGATGAAGGTGTCGAAGGCGGCGGACTGCATGCCCGTCACGCCGTCGGAGCCAATCTCCTCCTTGTCTGCCAGGATGCACACGGCGGTCTTCACCGGGGTTTCCTCCAGGTCCAAAAGAGCCTTGAGGGCGGCGTAGGCGCAGACCCGGTCGTCGTGGCCGTAAGCCCCGATCAAGGAGCGGTCCAGGCCGATGTCGCAGGCCTTTACCGCCGGGACGGCCTCCAGCTCGGCGGAAGAGAGGTCGTCCTCCACTATGCCGTACTTCTCGTGGAGCAGCTTCATGACGGCCAGCTTTACCCGGCCGGACTCCTCCTCGTTTCCGATGGGCTCGCTGCCCAGCAGCAGGTTCAGCGTTTCTCCGGGGACGGCCTCCGCCAGGGGCTTCTTGTTTTGAGCGGCCCCCAGGTGGGGCAGAAGGTCCGTGATGACCAGCCGGGGCTCCCCCTCCTCCTCGCCGATGCGGACGGTGACCTTGGTGCCGTCCTTCCGGATGACCACGCCGTGGAGGGCCAGGGGGATGGTCACCCACTGGTACTTGCGGATGCCGCCGTAGTAGTGGGTTTTGAAATAGGCCAGCTCGCTGTCCTCATAGAGGGGGTTGGGCTTCAGGTCCAGCCGGGGGGAATCGATGTGGGCCGCCGCCAGCTGGACGCCCTCCGAGAGGGGCTTTTGCCCGATGTGGGCCAGCATAACCGCCTTGCCCCGGTTGCAGACATAGAGCTTGTTTCCGGGATTCACGGCCATTCCCGGCACATAGGGCCGGTAGCCCGCGGCCTCCGCCAGGCGGATGGTTTCCGCGGCGCAGAGGCGTTCCGTCTTGCTCACGTCCAAAAAGCGCTTGTAGCCGGCACAGTAGTCCTCCATGGCCGCCCGGCCGTCGTCGGTGAGGATGTCGTAGCCGTTCTTCTTTGTTGAGAGAAGCTGCTTCTTCAGCTCCTTGCAGTCCGATTTTTCCATAGCAAAATACCTCCATAAAGGGTGATCAAAGTTGCCGCCGCACCGGCTGACCTTCAAAAAGATCCCGCGGCGCAGAATCAAAGGCCGTTATAGCCTTTTGAAAAGAAGTCAGCCGTGGCGCTTTTCCTCCTGGACAGCCTCCACCAGCCGTTCGAAGAACAGGTAGGCGTCCCGGCGGAACTCCTCCGGAGACTCCGTGGCGTTGTTCAGCTCGCAGTCGCATTTGCCCCGGTAGTACTCGTCCTGCTTCTGGGCGTTGAGGCGCAGGCGGGCATACTGTTCCGTGATGTGGTCCCGGGCCATGATGCGCTTCACCCGCAGCTCCGTGGGGGCCGTCACGGCCACGGTGCGGTCGCAGAGACGGTCCAGCCCGCTTTCGAAGAGGTTGATGGCGTCCAGGGCGCAGAGGCCTTCCGCGGCCTCCACCATGGCCTCCAGCTCCGGCAGGAGAAAGCGGGAGACGATGGCGTTGAGCTGGTCCAGCCGGTCCCGCTTGGCAAACACCTCCTGGCCCAGCTTCTTCCGGTTCAGCTGGCCGTCGGCGGTAAAGACGCCGGGGAAGCGCACGTTGATGGCGTTTTTGAATTCCTCACTGCCATTCAGCACCTGGTGGTAGACCGCGTCGCAGTCGATGACGCTTCCCCCCAGCTCCCGGATGGCTTGGAGGGCGCTGCTTTTTCCCGCGCCGGTGCCCCCGGTGACTCCCAGGATGATCCGCTGGCTGTCCGCGTTGATGACGTGGAAGCCCGCGGCCTTTTTCAGCCGGTTGCCGATGGCCAGGCCCAGCCCGCGGTTGTCCGGGCACTGGGCGAAAATCTCCTCCACCTCGCAGCTGTCGAAGCTCCGCAGGGCCTCGAAAACCCGCTGGGCCTGAATCTGCTTGTCGCTGCAGGGGCCCAGGGTGCGGACCACCTGCTGGGTAAAGAGATGGGCGTACTCGTCAAAGCAGATGACGCCGCTTCCCGGGCCCGCCCGCTCCGCGATCTTCCGGGCGGAGTTCGTGGGGGAGCCGGTGACCACCGTTACCGGGGCCTTGGGGGCGTAGTGGCGGTACTTCATGCCCGGCGCGCCGGGGCGCTCGTCCGGGCGGAGGGAGGCGGCCACGGCCCGGTCCACGTCGATGTGTCCGATGAGGCGCTCAATGTCCTCCACCGGCAGTCCGCCGGGGCGCAGGAGCCGGGGAGGCTCCTGCGTCAGGTCCAGCACGGTGGACTCCACGCCCACGGCGCAGCTTCCCCCGTCGATGATCATGTCGATCCGGCCGCCCACATCCTCCAGCACGTCCTGGGCCGAGGTGCAGCTGGGACGGCCGGAGGTGTTGGCGCTGGGGGCGGCGATGGCCATCCCCGCCTCCCGGATAATGGCCAGGGTGACAGGGTGGTTGGGGCAGCGGACACCCACGGTGTCCAGACCCGCCGTAGTCTCGTCAGGGACCGTGGGCTGGCGCTTTAAAACCATGGTCAGCGGCCCCGGCCAGAACTTCCGCGCCAGGGTGTAGGCCACCGGGGGGATGTCCGCGCAGTACCGGGGAAGCCACTGGGCCCCGGTGACGTGGAGGATCAGGGGGTTGTCCTGGGGCCGCCCCTTCACCTCGAAAATGCGCCGGACGGCGGCGGGGTTGGTCCCGTCGGCCCCCAGGCCGTATACCGTTTCCGTGGGAATGCCCACCAGCCCCCCCTCCCGGAGAATCTTGGCGGCGGCGGAAATCTTGTCCTCGATCTCCTTCTGCTGTCCCTTCGTGTCCCGCAAATCATAATAAATCGTCTGCATATTGTTCGCCTCTATCTCTCCGTTCGGGCTTTTGCCCGCGTTTTCCACCACAAAACCGTCTCGCGCGCCGCCCACGCCAGGGCCCCCAGGCACAGCGGCAAAAGCAGCAGGGCGCAGATTCCCGCAATGTCCGCGTCCTCGGCGGCATAGGGGTTTTCCGCTCTTCCATAGCGTGATACATACAGCGTTCCCTGCCGCCAGGACCAGGCCAGCAAAGCCTCCAGCCCCGCCAGGACCGCCGTCAGCACCGCGCCCGCCGCCCGGGCCATGCGCCGTGCCGCCCGCTTCACGCCCCGCCGCCTTTCAGCCGCTCCGCCGTATCCGCCGTAACCAGAGCGTCGATGATTTCATCCAAATCGCCGTTCAGCACCGCGTCCAGCCGGTACACCGTCAGTCCGATCCGGTGCTCCACCACCTGGCTCTGGAGGAAGCGGTAGGTCCGGACCTTCTCGCTGCGCCAGCCGCCGCCCACCTGGCTTTTCCGCTCGGACGCGGCGGCGGCGTCCCGGCTCTCCCGTTCCCGCTGGTAAAGCCGGGAGCGGAGGACCCGCATGGCCTTGTCCCGATTCTTATACTGGCTCCGCTCGTCCTGGCAGGTGACCACCATCCCTGTGGGCAGATGGGTGATGCGGATGGCGGACTCCGTCTTGTTGACGTGCTGCCCTCCCGCGCCGGAGGAGCGGTAGGTGTCGATTTGGAGGTCCCCCGGGTCGACAGCCACGTCCACCTCCTCCGCCTCCGGCAGCACGGCCACGGTGGCGGTGCTGGTCTGGATGCGGCCGCTGGACTCCGTCTCGGGGACCCGCTTCACCTGATGGACGCCGCTTTCAAATTTCAAGCGGGAGAATACATCCTCCCCCTCCATCAGGACCACGGCCTCCTTCACGCCCCCCAGCTCCGTCTCATTGGCGCTGAGGACCTCCGCCCGCCAGCCCCGGCGCTGGGCGTACATGGTGTACATCCGCAGCAGCTCCCCGGCGAAGAGGGCCGCCTCCTCACCGCCCACCCCGGCCCGAAGCTCCAGGATGACGTTCCGCCCGTCGTTGGGGTCCCGGGGGAGGAGAAGACGTTTCAGCTCCTCCCGGAGCGCTTCCGCCTCCGCCTTGGCGGCGGACAGCTCCTCCTGGGCCAGGGCCTTCAGCTCCGGGTCCCGGAGCAGGGCTTCCGCCTCCGCCCGGCGGCGCTCCGCCGCCTCCAGGGACCCGGCGGCCTCCACCACCGGCGTCAGCTCCTTTAATTCCCGCTGAATCGCCGCCAGCTTTTTCCCGTCCCCGTAAACGGCGGGGTCCGTCAGCTGAGCCTCCAGGTTCTCCCGGCGGAGGGCCAGCTCTTTCAATCTTTCCAACATAGGGCCCCTCCTAAACAAGATGATTTGGCACGCTTTGAGGGAACCCTACCGGCCCGTGGTCTGCAAAAATTCCTGGGTCTGGCGGAGGAACTCCTCCAGCCAGAAGGCGTAGCCCACGGAGCCGCTCCGCAGGGACGCCGCCGTCCGGTGGCCGCAGGGGACGTAATGGTCCATCTGCTCGAAAATCTCCTCGTTCTTGTCCTCGCAGCCCCGGGTCAGCACATAGGAGGCGTTGCGGATATGCTTCCCGTTTTCCTTCAAAAAACTCCGGACCACGGAGCTGCACCGCCCCGCCCACACCGGGGACCCCACGATGACCAGGCGGTAGTCCGTCAGGGGAAAGCGGGCGGGGCACTTCACGGCCGGCAAAGTCCGGCGCATGGCGTCCAGGCCGCACCGGAGCCACCCGCCCCAGCCGCTCCGGTCCACGCTGTCCTGGAGTTCCACCAGTTCCGCCCCCAGGGTTTTGGCAATTTCCTCCATGGCCGCCCGTGTGTTTCCCGTCCGGGAGTAGTACACGCACAGCACGTTGTTCCATGCCACTTGGCGTTCATCTCCTTTATTTCCGTTAATTCAAGTCAAACAGGCTCGTCTTCACCACGGCGAAGGCCTCCCGTAAATAGTAATTCGCGGTGAGCCACCACCAAGGCAGCTCCGCCGGGACGTCGATGGTCTTCAAGCCCTGCCTCCGGGCAATCATATGGGCCCGGAAGCAGTGAAAATCGTTGGTCACCACGGCAATTGTGGCCGTCCCCGTATCCAGCCCCCACTCCTCCAGCAGGGCCTTGGAAAACCGGAAATTCTCCGCCGTGTTGGTGGAGCGCTCCTCCAGGAGCAGGCGGGCGTTTTCCGCCCTGTCCTCCTTCCACAGCGCCCGGCGCATGGCCTCCGCCTCGGAAATGGCCTCCCCGGCTCCCTGTCCCCCGGAGAGGACCACCGGCACGTCCGGGTGGATTTCCAGATAATCCTCCGCCGCCCGGATGCGGCTCCACAGGGCCGCGGACGGCGTTTCACCGTTGACCCCGGCCCCCAGGACGATGACCGCGTCCACGGGAATGGCGGAGTTGTCCGCCTCCCCCCGGAAGACGACGGCGGCCTCAATGCCCGCCAGGCACACGATGCCAAGGCCCAAGCCCGCGAGAAAAACGCGGTAACAAGCCTGTCCCCTTCGGGACCGTTTCCCCCAGCGGTGAAGATACATCCCGCAATACCAAATGGCCAGTGTGCCCAGAAGGAGATACCCGGTGAATTTCATCCCGTTTGGAATCGACACCAGCGCCAATCCGGCACAGGCCAGGGCCAGCCGGCCAATCCGGCGGAGCCTTTTTGCCGTCATGCCTCCCCGGCCTCCTCGCTGAGCTGCTCCCAGCGCTCATAGAGGGCGTCCAGCTCTCCCTGAGCGGCCTCCCTCTGGGCGGTGAGCTCGGTCAGCTTTTCATAGTCGCAGGCGGCGGCTTCCATGCCGGCTTCCAGGGCGGCGATCTGTTCCTCCGCCTTGGCGATGTCCCGCTCGCAAATGGTCAGCTGGCGCCGGGCGTTCTGCTGGGCCCGGTTTCCCCGGGCGGGGCGCTCGTTTTTTTCCTTAGCGGGCTTCGGCGGCTCGATTTTCGCCGCCTCCTCCTGGGCCTTCATCTGCCGGTACTGGGTAAAGCCGCAGGGGTAGTCTGTAATCGTCCCCTCCGCCAGCTCCCAGATCCGGGTGGCGAAGCGGTTGATGAAATAGCGGTCGTGGCTGACGAAGAGCAGCGTCCCGTCGTAGGACTCCACCGCCTCCTCAATCCACTCCCTGGAGGCGATGTCCAGGTGGTTGGTGGGCTCGTCCAGGATGAGGAAGTTGACCTCCCCGTCCATCAGCATGCAAAGGCGCAGGCGGCTCTGCTCTCCGCCGGAGAGCACCGACACGGGCTTAAACACGTCTTCTCCCCGGAAGTCGTAAGCCGCCAGGCGGTTCCGGGCGCTCTGGGCGGAGAGGCCCCGTTTCGAGGCCATCATGTTCTCCACCAGATTCCAGTCCGGGTGGTCAAAGCGGATGATCTGGGGCAGGTAGGCGGGCTTGGCCTGGGGCCCCAGCTTGATGCGCCCGTCGTCGGGGTACAGCTCCCCCATGATCATCTTGATGAGGGTGGACTTTCCCGTCCCGTTGTCCCCGATGAGGGCGATGCGCTCCCCCCCCTCGGCCTTCAAGGTGATGCCGGAAAACAAGCGCTTATCCCCGTAGGACTTGGCCACGTTCCGGATGCCCAGCATCTCGTCCCCGTGGAACTCGGCGGTGGAAAACCGGGCGTCCATCTTCCTTGCCTTGGTGGGCTTGGCGGTGGTGCGCATGCGCTCAATCCGCCGCTCGATGTTCACCGCCCGGCGGTAGGTCTTGTCCATGCCCATGAAGGCCCAGACCCGGAGCTGTTCCGCCGCCTTTTCCAGCTGCTCAATTTTCGCCTGTTCCTTCTGGTACTGCTTCAGCCGCTCCTGATAGCGGCGCTCCTTCTCCACGGCGTAAAAGCTGTAGTTCCCGCTGTAGAACTCTGCTTTGCCGCCCTCAATCTCAATGACCCGGGTGACCACCCGGTCCAGGAAGTAGCGGTCGTGGGAGATGGCCAGCACCGTGCCCCGGAAGCCCCGGATGTACTCCTCCAGCCACTCCGTGGCGTGAAGGTCCAGGTGGTTCGTGGGCTCGTCCAAAAGCAGGATGTCCGTGTCCTCCAGAATGAGGCGGCCCAGGTTTACCCGGGTCTTCTCCCCGCCGGAGAGGCTGTCGAAGAGCTGCCCCCGCTGCTCCGGGGAGATGGAAAGGCCGTTGGCGATTTTATTCACCGCCACGTCCGTGTCATAGCCCCCGAAGACCTCGAACCGCTCGGCAAGGGACCCGTAGCGCCGCAGCAGCGCCGGGTCCGATTCTCCCGCCGCCATGCGGCCCTCCAGGGCCTCCATCTCCCTTGCCAGGCTTTCCAGCCGGGCGAAGGCGGAGCGGAGCACGTCCTCCACGGTGTACCCCGCCGGGTAGACGGGGATCTGGGAGATGAGCCCCAGCCGGTGGCGGTCGGCGATGGAAACCTGTCCCTCGTCGTGCTCCAGCTCTCCCGTCAATATGCGAAACAGGGTGGTTTTGCCCGCGCCGTTCCGGCCCAGCAGGCCCACCCGCTCCCCTTGGTCAATCTGAAAGGTCAGGCCGTCCAGGACGTTGTGCCCAACCTCAAAGGACTTGACCAGGGAGTTGATCTGTATCTCAATCATAGCGTTTTGTCATTCATTCTCCAGTTTACGTTTCTTGCAGGCGGTCCACCAGCCAGCCGAATTTCATGGAGTGGGACGCCTTTACCAGCACGATGGTCCCCGGCCCCAGCTGCCGCCGGAGCTCCGGCAGGGCTTCCTCCTTCGTGGGGAAGTACAGCACGGACCCGCCGCTGAGGGCCACGCCGTCGGCGATTTTTCCCGCCAGGTCCCCGCTGCCGACGGCAAACACCAGATCGACGCCCAGCATGGCGGCCAGGGCCCCCATGTTGAAGTGCGCCCGGTTCCCGATGGCTCCCAGCTCTCCCATGTCGCCCAAGACGGCCACCCGCTTGTCGCAGTCCGTCCGGGCCAGAATTTCCAGGGCCGCCGCCACGGATTGGGGGTTGGCGTTGTAGCAGTCGTCCAGAATCATCCGCCGCGACCGCAGACGGAGGACCCGCATGCGGCTTCCCGCCGGGACATAGGAGGCCGCGCCGCGGGCAATCTCCTCCCGGCTCAGGCCCAGGGCCTCTCCCACCGCCGCGGCGATGGCGGCGGCGTAAGCCATGTGTTCCCCGGGGGCGGGGATGCTTAAGGAATTCCGGCCCTTTTCCGTGGAAATGGTGCAGCGGATGCCCTCCACGCCATGGTCGGAAATCTCGCTGATGCGGGCCTGGCAGTGCTCCGACTTGCCGCAGCGTATGGTCCGGAAGGGGACCGCCACGGTGTCCAGCAGGGCGTCGTCTCCGTTGAGGATGGCCAGGCCGTCTTTTTTCAGGTGAGAGAAAATCTCGCACTTGGCCTTCAGGATGCCCTGGCGGCTCCCCAGGTACTCGATGTGGGCGTCTCCGACGTTGGAGATGACGGCAATGTCCGGCTTCACCATCTCTGTAAGGTATTCGATTTCCCCAAAGTGGTTCATGCCGGTTTCGATAACCGCCGCCTCGTGCTCCCGCGTCAGGCCCAGCAGGGCGAGGGGGGTTCCCACGTCGTTGTTGTAATTTTCCGGGGTCTTCCAGACCTTGAGCTTCGCCCCCAGGACGGCGGCGATCATCTCCTTGGTGGTGGTTTTCCCCACGCTGCCGGTGACTTGAATCACCGGGATGGAAAACTGGTCCCGGTAGGCGGAGGCCAGGGCCTTGAGGGCCAGCCGGGTGTCCGGGACCTGGATGTAAAATTTGTCCTCCCGGAGCTTTTCCGGTACGCGGGCGCAGAGGCATCCCGCCGCGCCGGCGTCCAGGGCCGCGTCGATAAAATCGTGTCCGTCAAACCGTGTTCCCACCCAGGGGAGGAAGAGGCAGCCCGGCTCCGGCCTGCGGCTGTCGGTACAGACCGCGGTAACGGCGGGGGCGTTCTCTCCGGGGTTCAGCCATACGCCGTCTACGGCGCCGGCAATCTGGCGGGCAGTCATGGGCTCCATTCCATCGTCCTCCCCGCGCCCCGAGGGGCGCGCTTTCTCTTTATAATTGATGTATCAGCGGCGCTTGATATGGAGGGACAGCCGCACAATCTCCTCGCACAGCTCTCCGTAGCTCATGCCTGCGGCGGCGGCCTCCTGGGGCACGAAGCTGGTGGGGGTCATCCCAGGCAGGGAGTTGGCCTCCAGGCACCAGAGCTTTCCGTCCTTGTCCAGAATCATGTCCGTCCGGGAGTACACCTGAAGGCCCAGGGCCTTGTGGGCCCGGAGGGCCAGCTCCCCGGCGGCGGCGGCCTCCGCCTCCGTCAGGGGGGCGGGGCAGACCTCCCTGGCGCCGCCCTTTTGGTACTTGGCAGCGTAGTCGAAGTCCTTCCCGGAGGGGGTGGTCTCCACGGCGGGCAGGGCCCGGTCTCCCAGCACCGCCACCGTCAGCTCCCGGCCGTAAATCCGTTCCTCCCAGAGGATCTCTCCGCCGAACTGCCGGACTTTTACCAGCGCGTTCATCAGCTCGCCACGGTCCTCCGGCAGGAAAACCCCCAAAGAGGACCCGCCGGTGGTGCATTTGATGACGCAGGGCATGGGCAGCTCCTGGGCCAGACGGCAGGCGTCCTCCGGCCTGTATTCCAGCATGCCCCACTTCGGCGTGGGAATGCCCTCGGCCAGCATGACCCGTTTTGCCACCGCCTTGTCCATGGCCACGCCCGAGGCCAGATACCCGGACCCGGTGTAGGGCACCCCCAGCAGCTCCAGGGCCGCCTGGACCCTTCCGTCCTCCCCGTCCTGGCCATGGAGGCCCAGGAACACAATGTCCGCCCGGCGGCAGAGCTCCAGCACATGGGGGCCGAACACCTGGGGGCTCTGGTCCTTCCGGCTCCGCCGGACGGCCTCCAGATCCGGGGCCGTGCTCTCAATTTTCACGTCGGGGCACAGGCCGTCCTCCGCGTCAAAGAGGGCTTCCAGCTCCTCCGGGACCTCCTCCACCCCCAGGAACAAATCGACTAAAATGGCCCGGTGGCCCCGCTCCCGCAGGCTGCGGCAGATGCCGGTGCCCGTCACCAGGGAGACGGCCCGCTCGGTGGAGAGGCCCCCGGCCAGTACGACGATCTTCATGCGATATCCTCCAGCAATGGTATTATTTTCATCTTATTATAATCCGTTATAGTTTAGCACAAGCGGCGGGTGAATACAACCGCCAAAACGCTTTTTTTACATTCCACCCCCAAAGGGCGGAAAGGGCTTGACATGGACCATACTCCATGTGATACACTGTGGGTCAAACAACGCGGTGGCTTAGGCCTTGTTTGAAAAATGGCAAAGCGCCTTGCCCGGCAAAAAAATCCGCCCCAATCCGGCATCCCGCCAATTTCCAAACAAGGCCTAAATCCCGAAATACAACGAAAAAAGGAGAACAATGATCATGGCTGAGACGTCCAAGGTCTATTTTGCGGACTTCCGCTGCCCCAGCTGGCGGGAGAACCTGCCCCAGAAGCTGGCCCGGCTAATGATGACCGCCGGGTTCGGCGAGATTGATATGGAGGACAAATTCGTCGCCGTCAAGATGCATTTCGGTGAGCCCGGAAACCTGGCCTACCTCCGGCCCAACTGGGCCCGGGCCGTGGCGGACCTTATCAAGTCCCAGGGGGGCAAGCCCTTCCTGACGGACTGCAACACGTTGTACGTGGGCGGGCGGAAGAACGCCCTGGACCACCTGGAGTCCGCCTATGTCAACGGCTTCCACCCTTACGCCACCGGCTGCCATGTGGTTATTGCCGACGGGCTGAAGGGCACCGACGAGGTGCTGGTTCCCGTGGAAGGCGGCGAGTACGTGAAGGAGGCCAAAATCGGCCGGGCCGTCATGGATGCGGACGTGTTCGTCAGCCTTACCCACTTCAAGGGCCACGAGCAGGCGGGCATGGGCGGAGCCCTGAAAAACATCGGCATGGGCTGCGGCTCCCGGGCGGGGAAGATGGAGCAGCACAACTCCGGCAAGCCCTTTGTGAAGGAAAAGAAGTGCATCGGCTGCAAGGCCTGCGCCAAAATCTGCGCCCACGGCGCGCCCCAGTTCGGGCCGGACGGCAAGGCCTCCATCGACATGGACAAGTGCGTAGGCTGCGGCCGGTGCCTGGCGGTCTGCCCCAAGGACGCCATCGACTGTCTCTATGACGAGGCCCCCACCATCCTGAACAAGAAAATCGCCGAGTACACCAAGGCTGTGGTGGCCGGGCGGCCCTGCTTCCACGTCTCCCTGGTGCTGGACATCTCCCCCAACTGCGACTGCCACGGGGAGAACGATGTGCCCATCGCCGCGGACGTGGGCATGTTCGCCTCCTTCGACCCCGTGGCCCTGGACCAGGCCTGTGCCGACGCGGTGGTGGCCCAGCCCCCGCTGCCGGGCTCCGTGCTGTTTGACGAGGGCTTCGACTGTAACTGCGGCGACGTCTTCCAGGCGGCCCACCCGGATACCCACTGGCAGTCCTGCCTGGAGCATGCGGAAAAGCTGGGGCTTGGGTCCCGGAAGTATGAGCTTATCAAAATCTGACGGTCTCACAGGAAGAGGCGCGGCTTTCAGCCGCGCCTCTTTTTCCGGTTCTATCCTCCCCGCCCCCCTCATAGGATACGGTATCACGACCGAGAGGTGGACAACATGACGACAAAGAATGAAGTGCTGCTGGAGGGCCTGGCCCTGGGGGAGCCGGAGTGGTCCCACGAAAACCACGGGGCGCAGTTCTACCGCTTATATCTCCAGGTCCCCCGGCTCAGCGGCCAGGTGGACCTGCTGCCGGTGCTGCTGCCCGGGGGCCTGGCCGCCCAGGCGGCAGAGGGACGGCTCCTCCGCATCCGGGGCCAGCTCCGCTCCTTCAACAACCGCAGCGGCGTGGGCAGCCGCCTGGTGCTGACGGTCTACGCCCAGGAGCTCCAGCCGGGACTGGACGAGCCCCAGAATCAGATCACCCTCTCCGGCGCGCTGTGCAAGCCCCCCATTTTCCGCCGGACCCCCCTGGGGCGGAGCATCTGCGATCTGATGCTGGCGGTGCCCCGGCGCTATGGACGGGCGGACTACCTGCCGGTCATCGCCTGGGGCCAGCTGGCGGTGAAGGCCAGCCGCCTCCGGGTGGGGGACCCCCTGGCCCTGGAGGGCCGGGTCCAGAGCCGTACATACCACAAAACCCTGGAGTCCGGGGAGACGGAGGAGCGGATGGCCTACGAGGTCTCCATGATGCGCCTGCTGGACCCGGAGGAGCCGGAGGCATGAGAATGGGGCAAGGGCCCTCCGCTTACCGCGGAGGGCCCTCGCCCCGTTAAAAGGAAAAGGAAGGAAGCAAAGCAATTACAGGAAGCTCATCAGGTTGAAGGCCAGGATCAGGCCGGAGAACACGATGGACACGGTGGAGCACAGCTTAATGAGGATATTCAGGGACGGGCCGGAGGTATCCTTGAAGGGGTCGCCCACGGTGTCGCCCACCACCGCCGCCTTGTGCTGGTCGGAGCCCTTGCCGCCGTGATGCCCGGTTTCAATGTACTTTTTCGCGTTGTCCCAGGCGCCGCCGGCGTTGGACATGAACACGGCCATGGCGAAGCCGGAGACGGACACGCCGCCAAGCAGCCCCACAACGCCGGTGGGCCCGAGAATCAGGCCCGTGATGATGGGCACCACAATGGCCAGCACGGCGGGGGTCACCATCTCATGGAGCGCGCCTTTGGTGCACAGGCCCACGCAGGAGGCGTAGTCCGGCTCGGCCTTGTACTCCATGATGCCGGGGATTTCCTTGAACTGGCGGCGGACCTCCACCACGATGGACTGGGCCGCCTTCTGCACGGCGTTCATGGTCTCGGCGGTGAAGACGAAGGTCAGCATGGCGCCGATGAAGAGGCCGACCAGAACCGTGGGGCTGGTGAGGGTGAAGTTCAGGATCTCGTCGGTGTTGTCCTGGACGATGTTGACATAGCTGACCAGCAGGGCCAGGGCGGTGAGGGAGGCGGAGCCAATGGCGAAGCCCTTGCCGGTGGCGGCGGTGGTGTTGCCCAGGGAGTCCAGGGCGTCGGTCCGCTGGCGGACGGTCTCCGGCAGGCCGCTCATTTCCGCGATGCCGCCGGCGTTGTCGGCCACGGGGCCGTAGGCGTCCGTCGCCAGGGTGATGCCCAGGGTGGAGAGCATGCCCACGCCCGCGATGCCGATGCCGTAGAGCCCACGGTTGAAGGCGGCGGTGAAGTGGCCCGCGCCGTCCACGATCTGAACGGTGCCGCCGGCGGCGAAGTAGCTCACCAGCACGGCCACGGCCACGATGATGATGGAGGTCATGGTGGATTTCAGGCCCAGGGAGACGCCGCCGATGATGATGGTGGCGGAGCCGGTCTCGGAGGCCGCCGCCAGCTCCTGGGTGGGCTTATAGGTATCGGAGGTGTAGTACTCGGTGAAGTAGCCGATGGCGCAGCCGCCGGTGAGGCCGCAGAGGATGGCGATGTACACGCCCCAGCTGCCGAGAATCCAGTAGGTCAGGGGGGCCGCCAGCACGGCCGCCAGCACGGCGGCGGTGTAGGTGCCGGTGCGGAGGCTCTTCAGCAGGGACTCCTGGGTGGCGTTCTCCTTGGTCTTTACCAGGAAGGAGCCGAAGATGGAGCAGATGATGCCGCAGACCGCCAGGGCCACGGGGAGCAGCATGCCGTTCCAGCCGTAGCCGCCCACGGCGCCCAGGGCGAAGGTGGCCAGGATGGAGCCCACATAGGACTCGTAGAGGTCCGCGCCCATTCCGGCCACGTCGCCCACGTTGTCGCCCACATTGTCGGCGATGGTGGCGGGGTTCCGGGGGTCGTCCTCGGGGATGCCCGCTTCCACTTTGCCCACCAGGTCCGCGCCCACGTCGGCGGCCTTGGTGTAGATGCCGCCGCCCACGCGGGCGAAGAGGGCCATGAAGGACGCGCCCATGCCGTTCATAACCATGATGTTGCCCAGGGCGACGGGGTCGTTGATGCCGAAGGCGTAGCGCAGCAGGAAGAACCACATGGTAATGTCCAGCATGCCCAGGCCCACCACGGTGAAGCCCATAACGGAGCCGGAGGAGAAGGCCACCCGCAGGCCCTTGTTCAGGCTCTCGGAGGCGGCCTGCGCGGTGCGGGCGTTGGAGTTGGTGGCGATCTTCATGCCGATGAAGCCCGCCAGCATGGAGAAGATGCCGCCGGTGACGAAGGCGAAGGGAGTGAACTTGGAGAGCATCTTGCCTCCGGTGGCGAAGGCGATGACCAGAAGAATGACGAAGACCACGATGAAGACCTTAAACACCGTGGTGTACTGCTGCTTTAGGTAAGCGTTTGCGCCAGAGCGGATGTTTGCCGCGATTTTACGCATTTTTTCGCTGCCTTCTGAGTAGGAAAGTACTTTTTTTGCCTGTATAACGGCAAAAAGTCCGGCGACCAGCGCGCCTATAAAACCGATCCAAAACAAGTTTTCCATCAATTTCTCTCCTCCTTTTGGTTTTGCAGCCCTTGAGTGGGTAGCCTTATTGTAACATATACGAACATTTTTTCAAGAGATTAATTCACTTTTTCTTACGCAAACGTTGTATTTCTTACAATTGGACAAAAATAACCCGGTAAATATGGGCATATTGCTTTAGTATCCGGGAAAATTTTCGTAAAATTGCTGATTTGATAGCGCAAATTCTGATATTTTTATAACAATCTGCTTGACCTTCCTTGGCGGAATTTCAAAATGTTACGCAAAGAAAGAGAATTTTGCGTAGTTTTTTGCGTTGGACTCCGGACGAAGTGGCTTTGACCTACGCACCTCTTTACGAAAAGCGCCCCTTGGACCGTAATTCGTCCAAGGGGCGCGCGTTTTTCTGCTTTTATTGAATTAGGCCTTGTTTGAAAATTGGCGGAATGCCGGATTGGGGCAGATTTTTTTGCCAGGCAAGGCGATTTGACGCGGGAATCCTGACGGATTTCAAGTCAAATCAACGCAGTCCTGGCGGAAAAAGGTGCCCAAAGACGGCGTTTTGCCATTTTTCAAACAAAGCCTAATAGACCAGCCGGAAATCCGTGAAGACCCAGCGGTCGTTTACGAAAGCGTAAGGAAACGACCAGCTCTCCAGCCCCACGACGGTTTCTCCGTCCTCGCCCAAGAGCTCCACCATCACGTTAACGGAATAGAGCGTTTCCTCCAGCTGTTCCGCCTCCACGCGAATCCGGCCCTTTCCGGCGTTGTGCTCCCGGCTCTCGCCGCAGACGCAGAGAATGCCGTTTACGTCCTGGTATGAGATCCGGGCGGCCTCTCCGCTCAGCAGGCGGTCCGTCAGCTCCTGGGAGAACACGCCCCGCAGATAGGTCCGCAAATCCTCCAATTCCACGATGCCCTCCATGTCGACCGGGTAGTAGGTCCTGCCGTTTACGGAGGAGGGCTGGCCGGAGGAGGGCAGGGGGGCCAGGTCAAACCAGCCGTAGATCCGTTCGGCCCGCTCATAGGCCGCCAGGACTTCCTCCTCCGGTAAGGGCCGGGCGGAGGACTCCACCATGGAGGAGCTCATATTTTCCACCTCCGGCGCGGACGCGGCCCGGACGGCGGAAGCTGTTGAAGCGGAGGCGGGCGCTTCCCCCGCGGGCGCGGCACAGCCCGCCAGCAGCAGCGCGAAGAGCATCACGGCTATGGTCTTCCGCATAATGCCGTCCCCCTTTCATCGGACTGGCTGCTCCGGCTCTCCGGAAAGCGGCTGTCCGCAACCTTTTCCTAGGCCTTGTTTGAAAATTGGCGGAATGCCGGATTGGGGCAGATTTTTTTGCCAGGCAAGGCGATTTGACGCGGGAATCCTGACGGATTTCAAGTCAAATCAACGCAGTCCTGGCGGAAAAAGATGCCCAAAGACGGCGTTTTGCCATTTTTCAAACAAGGCCTAGTTCAAATGTATCATATCCGTCGGCAAAACGCCATGAAAATTTTTCAAAAAAACCACGATTTTTCGAGCCTTTTTTTGACGTGTTCATACATCATTTGGCACCCGGCGGAAAAAAGCGCCCCGGCCCGCCGCAGCATCTGGCGGCAGGCCGGGGAAGGCTCCCGGCAGGCGGAAAAACTCCGATAAAATGAACGGAACCCGTCGTGGGTTCCGTTCGCGGTGGTCTTTCTTGCAAGGGGTCTCAGTGCGAGGCAATATGATAGAGGCTGCGGCCGCCGTTTTCCGGGGACCGTCATATCGTCAACGGGCGCGGGGGCCCGATTCGCGGAAAAAGAAAAATCCACGCCGACGGCGTGGCTTCCGGTTTTCAGCGATCGCTGTGAGTCCAAGGCTCATCCAGAAAGATCATGTCGTCCAAATCGTCAGGCAGCGCTTGTGCAAAAATTCTCATATCTGTAATCTCCTCTCTTGAAATATCTGTAAAGTACTATACCACACCGGTCAACATAACGCAAGTGGAATTTTCTGTATTTCATAAAAATTTCACATTTCTCCCCGACAGGTTTCGTCACCCCGCCCTAAGGTCGTCCTTTTTGCGGCGGGGCGAACGAAGTTTTCTGTATCCCTCTGCCCTTCTTTGTGTATTTTTCCTCTCGCCAGGGAAATACTCCCTGTGCTATACTTAAAAAATCAAGGCAACATCGCCGTTTGACGGCACGGAGGTGTCTATGGAGAGGCGTTCCAAACCACGTCGGCGGCGGGGGCGGGGACTGCTGTTTCTGCTGGTTTTCGCGGCGCTGACAGGACTCTATGTCCGCTGGGACAACACGGCTTTGCAGGTGTCCTCCTTCAGCGCCGTCCTCCGGGACCTGCCCCCGGGCTTCGACGGCTGCCGGGCCGTGGTGCTGGGGGATCTGCACTCCACCTGGTTCGGCGGGAAAAACGGGAAGCTCCTGGAAGCCGTGAAGGCCCAGGAGCCGGAATATATCTTTTTGGTGGGGGATCTGCTGGACGCCTTCCGTGATGTGCCGGAGGGCTACGCGGAAGAGACGGCGGCGGGCCTGGCGGGCATCGCCCCCACCTACTACGTCACCGGAAACCACGAATGGGCCGTGGGGGACGTGCCCGAGCTGAAAAAGGCCCTGGAGGCCCGGGGCGTGACGGTGCTGTCCAACGAGTTTTTGGCCCTGGAACGGAACGGGGACACGGCGGTGCTGGCGGGAATCGACGATCCCAACGGCTACGCGGACCAGAAGTCCCCGGAGGCAGTGGCGGAGGAAGTCCGCGCCGCCTATGGAGAAAACGCTTTTTGGATGCTGCTGGCCCACCGGAACGACCATTTCCCGGAGCAGTACAGCCTCCTGGGAGCGGACCTGGTGCTATCCGGCCACGGCCACGGCGGCGTAATCCGCCTGCCTTTCACCGACGGGCTGGTGTCCACGGACCGATCGCTGTTCCCCAGCTATACGGCGGGGCTGTATGAGAAAAACGGGTCCACGCTGTTCGTCACCCGGGGCCTGGGGAACACGGGGCCCAGCTTCCGGCTGTTCAACCGCCCGGAGGTGGCGGTGGTCACTCTGCGCCGGGGATAAACGGTATTTCCCGCAGGGCGCTGGAAATCTGCGCACCCATGCGGAGGCCGTAATAAAAGGAATAGAGGCCCCGGATAACCGCCGGGTTCCCCTGGAGATAGTCCGGCCAGTCCTTTTTGTCCGGGATGGTGACTTGCTGGAAATAGAGGCCTTCCACGATTTGGGGGATCTCTGTCATGATAAAGCCTCTGTTTGCTCAAATTCTTGTATGATTTTATAATAGCGCAAATACTCGCGTATTATCGAGGGGGATTTATGGAATTTTCTGATAGAGTCCGCATGCTGCGAAGAGAGCTGCACATGTCCCAAACCGCCGTGGCGGCGGAAATCGGAATTTCCTTCCGGGGCTATCAGGACATGGAATTAGGCGGCTACCCAAGATATGAAAAACTGCTTCGGATTGCCGACTATTATGATGTCTCCGTAGACTGGCTGATGGGCCGGACGGAGAACCGATCCGCCCACAGGAGCTGAAGCGATGCGGGAATTTCACGCCGGAACATTCGACGTCGCCGTTATCGGCGCGGGCCACGCCGGCATTGAAGCCGCCCTGGCCGCCGCTCGCCTGGGGATGGAGACGGTTATCTTCACCATCAACCTGGACGCGGTGGGCAACATGCCCTGCAACCCCGCCATCGGCGGCACGGGCAAAGGGCACCTGGTCCGGGAGCTGGACGCCCTGGGGGGCGAGATGGCAAAAGCCGCCGACGAATGCTGTATCCAATACCGTCTCTTAAACAAGGGCAAGGGCCCCGCCGTCTGGTCCCTCCGGGCCCAGGCGGACCGAAGGAAGTATCAGGGCCGCATGAAGCGCGCCCTGGAGCGGCAGGAGCGCTTGACCGTCCGCCAGGGGGAAGTGGCGGCCCTCCGCCCGCTGGAGGGCGGGGGCTTTGCCGCCGTCCTGGCCACCGGGGCGGCGTTCCATGCCCGGGCGGTGATCCTGGCCACGGGGACCTACCTCGCGGGCCGGACCATCGTGGGCGAGTGGGTGGAGGACTCCGGTCCCGACGGCATGCACGCCGCCGGGAGGCTGACGGACTCGCTCTTAAAACTGGGCCTCCCCCTCCGCCGCTTCAAGACCGGAACGCCCCCCCGGGTACACGCGGCGACGGTGGATTTTGACGAGATGGAGGTCCAGCCCGGAGACGGGCTGCCCGTGCCCTTCTCTTACTCCACCAAGGACCCGCCCTTTAACCGGGCCGTGTGCTGGCTCACCTGGACCACGGAGGAGACGAAACGGGTGGTCCGGGAGAACCTGGACCGGGCGCCCATGTACTCCGGCCTTATCGAGGGCGTGGGGCCCCGGTACTGCCCCTCTTTTGAAACAAAAATCGTCCGCTTTCCAGACAAGCTCCGCCACCAGCTCTTCGTGGAGCCCATGGGCCTGGACACCGAGGAGCTTTACATCCAGGGCTTCTCCTCCTCCATGCCGGAGGACGTGCAGATCCAGATGCTCCACAGCGTCCCGGGCCTCCGCCGGGCGGTGATGACCCGGCCCGCCTACGCCATCGAGTACGACTGCATCGACCCCCTGGCCCTCAGCGCCTCCCTGGAGGTCAAGGCCGTCCCCGGGCTTTACGGCGCGGGGCAGTTCAACGGCTCTTCCGGCTATGAGGAGGCGGCGGTCCAGGGCTTCATGGCCGGGGTCAACGCCGTGCGGAAGCTCCGGGGGCAGGACCCCTTCGTCCTCTCCCGGGCGGAGAGCTACATCGGCACCCTCATCGACGACTTGGTGACCAAGGGCACCAACGAGCCCTACCGCATCATGACCTCCCGGAGCGAATACCGGCTCCTGCTCCGCCAGGACAACGCGGACCTGCGGCTGACCAGGCGGGGCTATGAGGCGGGCCTTGTGAGCGGGGAACGCCTCCGGGCCGTGGAGGAGAAGTACGCCGCGGTCAGCCGGGAAATCAAGCGCCTGGCCCGCACCGGGGCCTCTCCGTCGCCGGAACTGTCGGCCTTCCTGGCCTCCAAGGACACGGCGGACGCCGCCGGGGGCAGCCCGCTGGACGCCCTGCTGCGGCGGCCCCGGATTCACTATGACGAGCTGGCTCCCTTCGACCCGGGAAGGCCGGACCTGCCCCCGGACGTGCGGGAACAGGTGGAAATCTCCGTGAAGTACGAGGGCTACATCCGCCGCCAGCAAAGCCAGGTGGAGGATTTCAAAAAAATGGCCTCCCACCGTCTGCCGGACGGCATTGACTACAGCTCGATCCAGGGCCTCAGGCTGGAGGCCAGGGAGAAGCTGGCGGCGGTCCGGCCCCTGGACCTGGGGCAGGCGTCCCGCATCTCCGGAGTCTCCCCGGCGGATATCGCCGCCCTGATGATTTACCTGGAAAAGTGAAGGCCGCGGTTTTCAGGCCGCGGAAACCGTCCATACTGAATATGAATCGGAAAGGAAGCGCCGCCCTATGCTGATCGACATGACCCACACCATCACCCAGGAGATCCCCATCTTCCCCGGCACGCCGGTCCCCGCCCTGGCTCCCGCCTGCACCCTCACCCGGGACGGCTTCCGGGAGACCCTGCTGACCCTCTCCTCCCATACCGGCACCCACATGGATGCCCCCGCCCACCTTTTGCAGGACGGGCGGACCTTGGACGATATGCCCATGTCCCAGTTCTCCGGCCGGGCCACGGTGCTGGACGTGTCCCAGGAGGGCCCCGTTATCACGGAGGAGTTCCTCCGGGCCAACTATGAGGCCATCCACTGCGCGGACTTCATCCTGTTCTACACCGGCTGGGAGGGCCGCTGGGGGACGGAGGGCTTCCTGGAGGACGCCTTCCCCGTCCCCGACGAGGCGGCGGCGAGATACCTGGTCTCCCGGGGCTTGAAGGGCGTGGGCACCGACGCTATCAGCATCGACCGGATGTCGGACAGCCATCTGCCCATCCACCACATTCTTTTGAAGGACAGTGTGGTGAGCATTGAAAACCTGTGCCTGAAAAAGGTCCGGGGACGGAAGGACTTCCTGTTCTTCGCCCTGCCTATGAAGTTTGAGGACGCCGACGGCGCTCCCGTCCGCGCGTTCGCGGAGCTGCGGGAGGCCAATGAGGCGGAAAGGAGGAGACGGTGAGAAAGCTTTTTGCCATCATAGTCTGCAAGCTGGGGCATTTTGTGGGTAAGCTCATCGGCAAGGGAAGCTCCATGCCGGGGAAGTTCGCCCTGAAAATCTGCCCGGACATCCTCCGGAGGGTGGAGCTGCCCCGGCACATCATCGCCGTCACCGGGTCCAACGGAAAGACCTCCACGGTGGAAATGATCGCCGCCGTCCTCCGGGCGGACGGAAAGACCGTGGTCTACAATGAGGAGGGCTCCAACCAAATCGAGGGCGTGACCACCCTGGTGCTGACCCACGCCACGCTGGGGGGAGCGGTGAGGGCCGACGTGCTGCTCATCGAGTCCGACGAGCGCTACGCCGCCCGCACCTTCCAGTTTTTCCACCCCACGGAATTCGTCATCACCAACCTCTACCGGGACCAGCTCACCCGGAACGGGCACCCGGAGTGGGTCTATGACGCGATCCTCCCGGCCCTCCACCCCGAGACGAAGCTGATTCTGAATGCCGACGACCCCCTGTCCTCCTGCTTTGCCCGGGGGCGGGAAGCGGTCAAATGGTTTGGCCTGGACAAGTGCTCCATCTCCGCGGACGCTCCCACGGGGGCCTATCACGACGGGGCCTATTGCCCGGTGTGCCATGCCCCCATGGAGTATGACTACGTGCATTACAACCACATCGGGGCCTTCCGCTGTACGAAATGCGGCCATAAAAAGCCCGCCGCGGACTACGCCGTCACGGCGGTGGATTTGGAAAAGGCCGTGGTGACCATTGACGGCGGCGTGGAAATCGCCCTGGCCTTCCGCAGCATTTACAACATCTACAACATCCTGGCGGCTTACTCCGCGTGCCGGGAGTGCGGCGTGTCCGGCGATACCGCCGCCGCCGTCCTGGGCAATTATTTGCTGAAAAACGGCCGGATGCAGACCTTCCGCCTGGGGGCCCGCCACGGGACCCTGCTGACCAGCAAGCACGAAAACTCCATCGCCTACGATACGAACCTGCGCTACATCGCCGCCTCAAAGCGGGACTGCGTGGTGCTGGTCATTGTGGACGCGGTGAGCCGGAAGTATTTCACCAGCGAGACCAGCTGGCTGTGGGACATTGATTTTGACCAGCTGAATGTCCCGCACGTAAAGCGGGTGGTGCTGGCGGGCCGGTACGGCAACGACCTGGCGGAGCGGTTTTCTTACACGGCGCTGGAGAACTGGTCCGTGGAGACGGACATCGCCGCCGCCGCGGCGGCGCTGAAAAGCGCCGGAGACGAGGAGCTCTACGTGGTTACCTGCTTCTCCGACCGGGACAAGATCCTCAGCCGCGTGGAAAAGGAGGGGTGAGGCATGGACGTGCGGATCATCCATTTTTACCCGGACCTGATGAGCCTTTATGGAAGCTATGCCAACGTGCTGGCGTTGAAGCGCTACCTGGAGCGCCTGGACTGTGACGTCACCGTGGAGTCCGTCCTCCCCGGCGGCGGGACGGACATTGCCAAGGGGGACTTCTTCTGCATGGGCGCGGGCACCGAGCGGGCCGCCAGGGCCGCTATGGAGGACTTCGCCCGCTACGCGCAGCCGCTGAAGGCCGCCGCCGGGGACTGCGCCGCCATGCTCTTCGCCGGGACGGCCATGGATCTTATCGGCAAGACCGTGAAGGAGGCGGACGGAAGCGCCTATGAGGGCTTGGGGCTGGCCTCTTTCACCACGGAGCACGGCAAGCGGCGCATCGTGGGGGACGTGTACGGCCATACGGACCTGTACCCCGAGGCGGTGGTGGGCTTCATGAACAAGTGCGGCGTGGTCACCGGCGTGGAGACGCCGCTGCTGACCGGGCTGGACCTGGGCTTTGGCAACGGGAAGGAGCGGGGCCCGGAAGGCTTCCACTGGAAGAACGTCTTCGCCTCCCAGCTGACGGGTCCCCTGCTGGTGAAGAACCCCAAGCTGCTGGAGACGGTGGCCGCCGCCATCTACGCCCGCCGGGGGAAGCCCCTCCCCGTGGACCGGCCCCTGGACCGCTGGGCGGAACAGGCCTACGCCGTCACGGAGGAGCAGCTCCGCCTGCGGGCCCAGGCGAAATAAGCGAGGACAGGAGGAGCCGGGACGTCCCGGCTCTTCCTTTTTTCCAGCCCCTCCCTCGATCTCCAGATTTTGAGGGTTGCCCCGAGGCGGCGTTTCCGGTATCTTGAAAGGGTGCGAAAGAATGCAGACTTGAAAATCCGCACAAGAAAGGAAACGATATGAAACGAAGATTCTTTGTCGGACTTCTCGCCGCCGCCGCCCTGTGCCTCCCCGTCCAGGCTGCCCGGCCCGCCAATTTCCAGGTGGACGGCGAGTTTTTGGGGGTCTCCGCCTATGTGGAAGAGGGGACCACGTACGTCCCCCTTCGGGAGCTTTTGGAGTCCCTGGGGGACTGGTCCGTCTGGTGGGACGGCTCTGCAGGCTGCGCCCGGGCCGCTTCTGAGGACGCGTCCCTCTCCGCGGACCCGGACGGCAATCTCCTCACCGTCAACGGAACCGGCTATCCCTGCGTGATAGACGTGGTGGAGGGCCAGACCTACGTGCCCCTGCGCCTCACGGCGGAGGCCCTGGGCGCGGATGTCCGATGGGACCCCTGGCTGGGGGGCGCGGCGGTGACCTCCCCCGGCGCGGCGCACGACGCCATGGATTACTACTGGCTCTCCCGCATCATCCACGCCGAGAGCGGCGGCGAGGTCCTGGAGGGACAGATCGCCGTGGGCAACGTGGTTTTGAACCGGGTGGCCAGCGGGGACTTCCCCGACAGCGTCCCGGAGGTCATTTTTGACGATGAACACGGCGTGCAGTTCGAGCCCGTGGCCAACGGCACGGTGCGAAGCGAGCCCACGGAGCTTTCCCGGGAGGCGGCCCGGCGGGCCCTGTCCGGGGAGAACACCGCCGGGGACGCCCTTTACTTCTTCGCCCCGGCCCTGTCCCAGGGAAGCTGGATCGACTCCAGCCGCACCTACCGCCAGACCATCGGCTGCCACCGCTTCTACCTGTGACCGAAAGCCCCGGCGGGCCTCCGCCGGGGCTTTTTTGTGATAATCGCTTTATAATAGGAATAAATTTCTTCTGCATTTTAGGAAATTTATTTCTTGTGCGGACCCCCGTTTTTCCTATATTCTATAAGCAAGAAATTTCCCGGCCTGTTTTTGCGCCAAAGCTCCCAGAAAATGGAATATTCTCCCTTGCCGCGGGCATTCTACAAGACGGCGGACAGGGCCGGACAAAGGGGCGGTTTTATGTTGAAGAGCGAATATTTACAGCGGGTTTACTCCCAGGTGGTCACCCGGGACCCGGACCAGAAGGAGTTCCACCAGGCGGTGCTGGAGTTTCTGGAGAGCCTGGACCAGATCATCGACCGGCATCCCGAGTATGAGAAGAAGGGGATCGTGGAGACCTTTGTGGAGCCCGAGCGGGTCATCACCTTCCGGGTGCCCTGGGTGGACGACCAGGGGAAGGTCCAGGTGAACCGGGGCTACCGGGTCCAGTTCAACTCCTCCATCGGCCCCTACAAGGGCGGGCTCCGGTTCCACCCCACGGTGAACCTCTCCATCCTGAAGTTCCTGGGCTTCGAGCAGATTTTGAAAAACAGCCTCACCACCCTGCCCATGGGCGGGGCCAAGGGCGGCAGTGATTTCGACCCCAAGGGCAAGAGCGATGAGGAGGTCATGCGCTTTTGCCAGAGCTTCATGACGGAGCTCCAGCGGCACATCGGCCAGTTTGTGGACGTGCCCGCCGGGGACATCGGCGTGGGCGCCCGGGAGATCGGCTACCTCTTCGGCCAGTACCGCCGGGTCCGGGGGACTTACGCCGCCGGCGTGCTGACGGGCAAGGGCCTCTCCTTCGGCGGCTCTCTGGTCCGCACGGAGGCCACGGGCTATGGATTATGCTATTTGACCCAGGAGATGCTGTCCAAGATGAAAAACGACAGCTTCCAGGGCAAGACGGTGGTCATCTCCGGCAGCGGCAACGTGGCCATCTTCGCCTGCCAGAAGGCCACGGAGCTGGGCGCGAAAGTCGTGGCCCTCAGCGACTCCAACGGCTACATCCACGACCCCAAGGGTATCGACCTGGACGTGGTGAAGGACATCAAGCTGGGCCACCGGGGCCGCATCAAGGAGTATGCGGACCGGGTTCCCGGCAGCACCTATACCGAGGGCTTCCGGGGCATCTGGAACGTGCCCTGTGACATCGCCCTGCCCTGCGCTACCCAGAATGAGATCGACGGGGAAACCGCCAAAATCATCGTGAAAAACGGCTGCCTCGCCGTGGCGGAGGGGGCCAACATGCCCTGCCGTCCGGAGGCCATTCAGGAGTTCCAGCACGCGGGCGTCCTCTTCGCCCCCGCCAAAGCCGCCAACGCCGGCGGCGTGGCCACCAGCGGCCTGGAGATGAGCCAGAACTCCATGCGCTACGCCTGGAGCTTCGAGGAAGTGGACCGGCGGCTGAAAACCATCATGACCAACATTTTCCACAACATCTACACCGCCGCCGAGGAGTGCGGAAAGCCCGGCGACCTGGTGCTGGGGGCCAACATCGCGGGCTTTATGAAAGTAGCCGACGTGATGCTGTCCCAGGGCTTGATCTGACAACATACAAGAAACGCGGCTCCTGCGGTTTGTCCGGAGGAGCCGCTTTTTTTGCGCCTGGGCGTGGAAAAGGCAATTTTGTACAAGGCACGCCCGGCGCTTCGTGGTACGCTGGCAGCAGACAGACGCCTGTCACATTGGAAAGGAGCATTGCATATGGAACATCCAAATTTGTTTGACCAGCTTGACGCCTCTGGGCGCCTGCGCCTGCCGGGGGCGGACGCCGCCTTCGGGGACCTGCCCTGGAACCCGCACCCGGATTTCGAGGGCGTGGAGCTCAAGCACCTTATCACCAAACGGGAGACTGGCGGGCTGTTCAGCTGCCATCTGGTGCGCGTCGCCCCGGGCAAAGCCATCGGAACCCACGCCCACCCCACCCAGACGGAGCTTCACGAAGTCGCCGCCGGAAGCGGCGTCTGCCTGAGCGGCGGAGCCCGGCTCGTCTATGAGCCAGGCGTCGTTTCCATCCTTCCCAAGGAAGAGCCCCATCGGGTGGAGGCGGGGCCGGAGGGACTCTGCCTGTTAGCCAAATTCATCCCGGCCCTTCTTTAAGGTCCGGAAAACGCGGTGCAGGACCGCTTGTAGGCCGCCGGGGTCAGGCCCACCAGGCGCTTGAACTGACGGTCGAAGTGGCTCTGGTCGCAGAAGCCCGCCGCAGCGGCGGCCTCCGCCACGGTAGCCGGTCCCGCCAGCAGCCGCTGGCCCTTCCGGACCCGGTTCTGGAGCTGGAACCGATGGGGCGTCAGCCCCGCCTCCCGCTGGAAGGCCCGGACCAGGTGGTATTTGCTCATGCAGGCCAGCTCCGCCATGTCCTCCAGGCTGCAGGGAAGCTCCGGTTCCCTCTCCAAACGCGCCCGGAGCTCGGCCAGAGGACCCTCTCCTTCTCCGCTTCTCCGCCCGGACAAGAGGGACAACTCCTCCAGCAGCCGTTCCTCCACCTCCGGCAGTCCAACAGCCCTTCTCAAAAGGGCGGCGGCGCTCTCCCGCGCTTCCCGGAACACGCCGGAGGCCGCCGGGGCCTTGCGGACGCACAGGCTCACCAGCGTATAGGGAGATCCGGCTTTCAAGCTGTGGGGCATGTAGGGCGGAAGGGCAAACAGGCCGTTCTCCCGGTAAATCCCTGTGCCCTGGTCCGTCTCCAGCTCCACAACCCCTTCCAGAACGGCGCCCAGGGTCAGCGTTGAAACGTGGCTGTGCCAGGGATAGGACAGCGCAGACCCCTGGCAGACAATCACTTCCGCCCCGCCGCCCTGGAAATATTCCACCATACTGTTCCCTCCCCGGAAACGAAACCAGCCAGGAGTGCGCTCCCGGCTGGTTTCTGTTTATTCCTCCGGCTCTTCTGCCGGCGCCTTTCCGCCGTAGACCTCCAAAAACGCATCCCGCTCCATGGTTTCATGCTCCAGAAGGTACGCCGCCACGGCGTCCAGGATGGCCCGCTTCTCCGTCAGGATGTCCTCGCAGCGCCGCCCGGCCTCGTCCACCACCCGGCGGACCTCCTCGTCGATCTGAGCGGCCACGGCCTCGGAATAGCTCCGGCCCTGGCTCATGGTCCGGCCGATGAAGACCTCGTCGTGCCCTCCCTCAAAGCAGACCGAGCCGATGGTTTCGCTCATGCCGTACACCGCCACCATCTTCCGGGCGATATCCGTGGCCCGCTGGATGTCGCTGCCCGCCCCGGTGGAGATGTCCCCCAGGCACAGCTTTTCCGCCATCCGCCCCCCCAGCAGGGCTACAATCCGGTCCTCCAGATAGCGCTTGGAAAGGAAGCTCCGGTCTTCCTCCGGCAGGGCGATGGTCATGCCTCCCGCCTGGCCCCGGGGGACGATGGTGATTTGATTTACCGGGTCGTGCTCCGGCAGGGTCTCCATGACCACGGCGTGGCCCGCCTCGTGCCAGGCGGTGAGCTCCCGCTCATGGGAGGAGATGACCCGGCTCCGCTTTTCCGGCCCGGCGATGACCTTGATCTCCGCCTGGCGGAAGTCCTCCATGGTGATATAGTCCCGGTCCCGCCGGGCGGCCAGCAGGGCCCCCTCGTTCACCAGGTTTTCCAAATCCGCCCCGGTGAACCCGGCGGTGCCCTGGGCCAGGGTCCGGAGGTCCACATCCTCGGACAGGGGCTTGCCCTTCACATGGATTTTCAAAATGTCCTCCCGGCCCTTGATGTCGGGGAGGCCCACGTAAATCTGCCGGTCAAACCGCCCGGGCCGCAGCAGCGCCGGGTCCAGCACGTCCGCCCGGTTGGTGGCCGCCAGGACCACCACGCCCTCGTTGGCGGCGAAGCCGTCCATCTCCACCAGGAGCTGGTTCAGGGTCTGCTCCCGCTCGTCATGGCCGCCGCCCACGCCGGTGCCCCGCTGGCGGCCCACGGCGTCGATTTCGTCAATGAAGACAATGGCGGGGGAGGTCTTCTTGGCCTGGTCAAAGAGGTCCCGGACCCGGGACGCGCCCACGCCCACGTACAGCTCCACAAAGTCGGAGCCGGAGATGGAGAGGAAGCCCACCCCGGCCTCCCCGGCCACGGCCTTGGCAAGCAGGGTCTTGCCCGTGCCCGGAGGGCCCACCAGCAGCACGCCCTTGGGGATGCGGGCCCCCAGGGAGATGAACCGCCGGGGGTCCCGGAGGAACTCCACAATCTCCTGAAGCTCCTCCTTTTCCTCCTCCGCCCCGGCCACATCCTCAAAGCGGACCTTCTTGTCCTTCTCCGAGAGGACCCGGGTCCGGGCGGAGCCGAAGCGGGCCATGCGGTCCGCCCCCATGCCGCCCCCCTGGCCCCGGAGGAGGAAGAGGTAGCCCATGCCGCCGATCAGCGCCGCCGTCAGGAGGAAGGGCAGGAGGATCTCCAGCCAGTTCGTCGAGTGGTCCTGCTGGTAGTCGTAAGAGGTGATGATCCCCTTGGCGGCCTGCTTCTCCACCAGTTCCCCCAGGCTGTCGTAGAACAGGTCGAAGTCGTAGAGCTCATAGCGCAGGGTGTTCCGGCCCTCCGGCTCTCCCCGCAGCGTCATCAGCAGGGTGTTGTCCCGGATGACGAAGGACTCCACCTTCTCCTGGCGGAAAAGCTGCTCCACTTGGGAGAACTCCATCCGCTCGCTCTGGCTGTTCAGCTGCCAGACCCAGCTCAGGCACAGCAGGATCACCAGCCCCAGCATCAAAAAGCTGAGGTTGGACGTACGGTTTTGCTTGGACACGACGGCATTCCTCCTTTAGGCTGTCCCGTGACAGCGGGGTGTTACTTCCCGGCGTAGACCTCCGGCTTCAGCACGCCGATGTAAGGGATATTCCGGTACAGCTGGGCGTAGTCCAGGCCATAGCCCACCACGAACTCGTCGGGCACCGTGAAGCCGGAGAGATCGGCGGTGATGGCCTTCTCCCGCCGGGCGGGCTTGTCCAGCAGCGTGACGATGGTGATGGACGCCGCCCCCTTGGTCAGGAAATACTGCTTCAAAAAGGCCAGGGTGTTGCCGGAGTCCAGGATGTCCTCCACGATGATCAGATGCCGCCCGGTGATGTCCTGGCGGAGATCGTGGTCAATCTGCACCCGGCCGGAGGAGGCCGTCGCGTTTCCGTAAGAGCTGACGGCGATGAATTCCACGTCGCTCTTGAGCTGGCAGGCCCGGACCAGGTCCGTCATAAAGACGAAGCTGCCCTTCAAGACCCCCAGGAACAGCGGTTTTTTCCCCTGAAACTTCTCATAGAGCTCCTCGCCCATCTCCGCTACCCGGGCCTTCAGCTCCTCCTCGGTCACCAGCACCTTCAGAATATCTTGCTCCATTTCACTGCGCATCATGTCCGTCCTCCTCAATCTGTTGTTTTGTTTTCTCAATTTTGATAAACCGGCAGGGCTCCCGGCCTTCCGGCGCGAAAGCAGCATCCACGTCCAGCCGCCACACGGCGGCCAGTTTGCCTTCCACATAAATGGCGGGCAGGCGGTCCCGCTCCGCCAGGGAAATGCGGCGGTCCAGGCAAAGCCGCTTCACGCTCCGGCTTCCCCGGGCCCCCGGCAGGGTCAAACGCTCTCCCGGCGGGCAGGGGGCTGCCGTGACCACCGGGCTCTGCCCCGGCCTTCCCCGCCAGAAGAAGGAAATTCCCTCTCCCTCCGGTCTGTCCAGCAAAGTCAGGGTATAGTCCCCCCAGTGAAGGGCCCGCCCCGGGACCAGCTGGACCTCCGTCAAAATCTGGGGCCGGGTCTCCAAAATCAGCCACCGGCGGCAATAGCGGGCGGTGACGCCATGAGGGAGGCTCAGCCGCCCCTCCTTCCCCCAGGCTGTGCGGCGGGCCAGGTCCATCAACGCCTCCAGGTGGGCCGCTCCGACATCCTTCCGCCCCACGCCTAAAAGGTCAAAAAGCCGCAGCAGCATCCGGGGCCGGACCGCTGCCGGAGCCGCCGCCAGCGCCTCCATGGAGAGGGTTACCCGGCCCTCCTGCACCTCCGCATGGGCTGTGCGGGCGGCGGCATCCTGTTCCAGGGAGCGGTCTACGCCCCGGAGCCGCCGCGCCGTGCCGCAAATGTGTTCCACCGCCCGGGGATTCAGTTCCTTTAATAGCGGCATCACTTGGAGCCGCAGGAGGTTTCGGGCGGCGGCCTCCGGGTCGGCGTTGGTCGCGTCTTCGATATGGGGAATTTTCCATTCGGCGGCGTAAGCTTCCAGCTCCTCCCGGGTCACGCCCAGCAGGGGGCGGCAGAGCCCGTCCCGCTCCCAGTCCATGCCCGTGAGGCCCGTCAGGCCCGTCCCGCGGATCAGGTTCAGCAGGACGGTTTCCGCGTTGTCGCCGGCGTGGTGGGCGGTGTAAAGGCGTTCGCACTCCCGCTCCGCCGCCGTCCGGCGCAAAAAGGCATACCGCAGATTCCGGGCGGCCTCCTCCATGGAAAGCCCCTCCCGCTTGGCGTATTCCCCCACGTCCCCCCGGCCCACGGACAGGGGAATCCCCCACCGGGCGCAGGTCTCCCGGACAAATTCCTCGTCCCGGTCCGCCGCCGCGCCCCGGAGCCGGTGGTTGAAGTGGGCGGCGGCGGCCTGCCCGCCCCGCTCTTCGCACCACGCTTCCAGCATGTGGAGCAGGCACATAGAGTCCAAGCCCCCGGACACGGCGCAAAGCACCCGCTGTCCCGCCCGGGGCAGAACCGTCCGGGGGGCCCGCTTCAAAAGCTCAGTCCTCGTCGTCATAGCGCTTGTCCAGGGTGGAGAACTGGGTGTACTCCGGCATCCAGCGGAGCTCCACCTTGCCGGTTTCCCCGTGGCGGTTCTTCGCCACGATACACTCCGCAATATTGTGCTTTTCCGAATCCTCGTTGTAATAGTCGTCCCGGTACAAAAACAGCACGATGTCCGCGTCCTGCTCGATGGCGCCGGATTCCCGGAGGTCCGAGAGCATGGGCCGCTTGTCGTCCCGCTTTTCGTTGGCGCGGGAGAGCTGGCTCAGGCAGATGACCGGCACATTCAGCTCCTTGGCCATGATTTTCAGCATCCGGGACATGTCGGACACCACCTGCTGGCGGTTCTCGCCGCCCCGGCCGCCCCCGGCGGAGGTCATCAGCTGGAGGTAGTCCACCACCACCAGAGCCAGGCCCTCCAGGCGGCGGCACTTGGCGTTCATGTCCGCCACGGACAAAAGGGGGTTGTCGTCAATGCGGATGTCCAGCCGGTTCAGCACCGTGGCCGCCCCGGCGATCTTCTCCCAGTCCGTCTCCCGGAGGAGGCCGGTGCGCAGGCGGTTGTTCTCCACCAGGGCCTCGGAGCTGAGGAGCCGGGTGGCCAGCTGCTCCCGGGACATCTCCAGGGAGAAGACCGCCACGGTCTTTCCCTCCCGGGCCACGTTCAGCGCCACGTTCAGCGCCAGGGAGGTCTTGCCCATGCCGGGCCGGGCCGCCAGGAGAATGAGGTCCGACTTGTTCAGCCCCGTGATCTTCTGGTCAATGGCGGAGAGGCCTGTGGAGAGGCCGGGGAGATGGTTCTCGTGCTCGCTCATCTCGCCCAGCCGGTCCAGCACGTCGGGGAGGACCTGCCGCAGGGGCACCATCTCCTGGGCGCTCTGGCCCCGGCGGATGGCGTAGATCTTCTGCTCCGAGGCCTCCAGGATCTCCCCCGCCTCGCCCATGCCCTCCTGGACCAGGGCGGTGATCTCCCCCGCCGCCTGGGCAACTTGCCGGAGCAGGGCCTTGTCCCGGACGATGGCGGCATATTCCAGCACGTTGGCGCTGGTGGGGGTAATCTCCATCAGCTGGGCCAGGTACGACCGGGTGTTGCCGTCGGTGAGCCCGGCCTTTTCCATCTCCCCAAAGACGGTGATGCCGTCGATGGGCCGGGCGTAGGAGAACATGGTGTAGATCGTCTCGAAAATCTCCCGGTTCTGCCGGAGGTAGAAGTCCCCGGGACGGAGCCGGTCCATCACGTTCTTCACGCAGTCCGGGTCGATGAGCATGGACCCCAGCACCGCCTGCTCCCCCTCCAGGCTGTGGGGCATCTGGCGCAGGAGCAGGTCTTCGTTTGCCATGGCGAACCGCCTCCCTCTCTATCGGGCGTTATTTTTCCTCAAACACGGATACGTAGACGGTGGCAACCACCTCAAAGCCCAGGCGGGCCTTGACCTCGTAGTTGCCGAAGGCCTTGATGGGGTCCTCCAGCACCAGCTTCTGCTTGGGAATGTCAATGCCGAACTGCTTCTGAAGCCCCTCGGAGATTTCCTTGGTGGTGACAGCCCCGAAGAGCTTGCCGCCCGCCCCGGCCCGGGCCGTGAGCTTCACCATGCACTCCTTGAGCTTTTCGGCGGTCTCCTCCGCCAGGGCTTTTTGGCGGGCCTCCTCGGCCTTTTTCGCCTTCTCTTTCAGGTTCATGGTGTTGATGGCGTCCGCCGTGGCGGGGACGGCCATCTTCCGGGGCAGGAGGAAGTTCCGGGCGTAGCCCTCGGAGACCTCCACCATCTGGCCCTTCTTGCCCTGGCCTTTGACGTCCTGCTGTAAAATGACTTTCATATGGATAACTTCCTTTCCGGTTTTTTATATTGCTTGATTCCTATGGGCCTGGAGCTTCCATGGGAATGGCCTGACCAGGGGGTCAGGCCCCACAGAGAAGGTCTTTGCCGCTAAAGGAACATGCTGCATCAAAAAGCTGGTGCTTCTAAAGAGTGCTTCTACAGGGATCTTTCCGCTGTCAGGAGAAGTGAAAAGCGAGATGCTGAGCACTATCAAAAGGAGCTGGGGCTTCCTTTGTGGGGCCTGGTCCCCTGACCAGGCCATTCTCCCAGGTCTGCTGGCATTTGGACAGAACTTTCTCACTTCTCAAAATAAGCGTCGATGGCCTGGGTCAGCCGCTCCCGCACGTCCAAAATGTCCCCGTTTTCAATCCGGCCTCCGGCGGTGGCGGAGTTGCCGCCGCCGCCCAGGGCCTCCAGAATCACCTGGACATTGATCTCCCCCAGGGACCGCCCGCTCATTAAAATGGCCGTCCCGCTGCGGTACACCACAAAGGAGGCCTTGACCCCCTTCAAGGTCAAAAGCTCGTCCGCCGCCTGGGCGGCGGCCACCCGGTCCACGCCGTCCTGGCCTACCACGGCCAGGGCCACGTCGGGCCGGTACAACTCCGCCTGGCGGACAATATCGTACTTGGACACCATGCCCTCCAGGTCCCCCTGGAAGAGGCGCTGCACGTCCGCCGTGTCGGCCCCCGCCCGGCGGAGGAAGGCCGCCGCCTCGAAGGTCCGCCCTCCGGTGCGGAGGACGAAGTGCTTCGTGTCCAGCACGATGCCCGCAAGCAGGGCCTCCGCCTCCTCCCGCAGGAGGTTGGACGGCTCGATGAGGTATTGCAGCAGCTCCGTCACCAGCTCCGACGCCGAGGAGGCGTAGGGCTCGTGGAAGCTGAAGGCGGCGTTTTCAATATAGCTGGCGGCCCGGCGGTGGTGGTCGATGACCGCCACCCGGCTGCTGGACTCCAGAATCTGGGGGCTCTCCACCAAATCCGGCCGGTTGGTGTCCACCACCACCAGCAGCGTCCCGGGACGCATCTTCACAAAGGCCTCCGCCGGGTTTACGAACACGCCCTCATACTCCGGCAATGCCCGGAGCATGGCCAGCACGGACTGGGCGGCGTTCTTCTCCGGCTCAATGACGATCTGGGCTCTCCGGCCCAGCTTCCGGGCGGCGCAGCAAACGCCCACGGCGGCGCCCACCGCGTCCATGTCGGCGAAGCTGTGGCCCATGACGTAGATGTCCTGGGAGTCCGCCAGAAGCTCTCTCAAAGCGTTGGCCATGACCCGGGACTTGACCTTGGTGCGCTTTTCCGTGGTCTTGGCCCTTCCGCCGTAAAAGGCGAAGTCCGTTTTCCCCCGGACCACCGCCTGGTCGCCGCCCCGGCTCAGGGCCATCTCCAGGGAGAGGGCGGCGTTCTTGTGGAGCGCCGGGATGCTGTCCGC
The DNA here is from genome assembly GCF_950073225.1 of uncultured Oscillibacter sp. Lineage (NCBI taxonomy): Bacteria > Bacillati > Bacillota > Clostridia > Eubacteriales > Oscillospiraceae > Oscillibacter > uncultured Oscillibacter sp. The sequence goes on along the minus strand of NZ_CATMPS010000003.1, from coordinate 32,746 downwards.
CTCCCGGCCCAGGCCGATGGAGAGGGTGGGGTGTCCGCCCTCGCCCACCTTGATGTCCCGCATGGCGTCCAGGACGGAGAATTTCTCCTCCACGAAGTGATTGTAGTACCGCTCCTCGAAGAGGAAGAGGTAGTGGTCCCGCTCGGTTTTGATGAGCAGGCCGTTTCCCACGGCGGCCCAGCTGCTGAGCTTTTCGTCAATCTGGGCCAGGACGGCGCTGCGCTGGGTGTCGGCGCAGGCGTTCATCAAGTCCTCGTAGTTGTCCACCATCACGATGCCCACCACCAGCCGGGTGGCGTCGAAGTCCTCCCGGAGGCGGTCCATCTCCGTGGTGTCCACCCAGTAGGTGGTGGCCACCAGGTTCTGCTCCCCGCTGCGGCCCTTGGCCCGGACCAGGCTGCCGTAGACCCGGAAACGGCGGTTGTTCATGTGGACCCGCTCCGGGCACTCCTGCCGCCCCTCCAGCAGCCACTGGACCGGGAATTCCGGGGCGGCGTCCTCCACCTTCATCTCAAAAAGATGCTCCCGGACCCCCGCCAGCTGGAGGAAGTTCTCGTTGCTCCAAATGACCTCCCCGGTGTCGGGGCGAAAGACCATGATGGGCAGGGGGGAGTTGATGAGGGTGGATTTGCTGGCGGTGTCCACGTTTCCGGTGACGTTGTCGATATACTGCAAGACGCTCTGGCGGCGCTTTTTGTTGCTGCGGACGAAGTAGGCGTACAGCGCCACGGTAGCCACCCCCTCCGCCAGGGCCAGAGGCGGGCTGACGGTGACGGCGGCCAGGGTGAAGGCCAGGAGGCAGAGGAAGTAAAATTGTAAATTGGGCTCCAGCAGGCGGGAGAGTTTTTTATTGTTCATGGCGCGCTCCTTGATTCCTTGATGAAGAAGTGGGCATACCAACAGATTTTATTAGTATAGCAGTTTTGGGCGGAAAACACAAGTCTTGAACCCGGGCAATTTTCCCCTTGACATTTCCCCGATTTTCCTGTAAACTAAGCAACGTTGTAAAGCGGCACAACTTTACACGGCGGAAGGGGGCGTTTCCCGTGATGAAGAACCAGACCTATCGCATGACGATGCTCTACGACTTTTACGGGGAGCTCCTGACCGAGCGGCAGAAGGAGTTTTTCGACCTCTATTATAATGAGGACCTCTCCCTGGCCGAGATTGCCGAAAACGCCGGCATCTCCCGCCAGGGCGTCCGGGACGTCATCGTCCGGGCGGAGGCCGCCATGCAGGAGGTGGAGGACAAAACCGGCATCATCAAGCGCTTCCTCAGCCGGAGCGCCCATGTGGACGCCATTACCGCCGCCGCCGAGGAGATCTCCACCCTGAACTACCGCTATTACGAGGACCGGCGGCTGACGGAGCTGGCGGATCAGATCCGCCGGGAAGCCGCCGCCTTAAAGGAATGAGCTTATGGCATTTGAAGGATTAACCGAAAAACTGAACGCCGCCTTTAAACGCCTCCGGGGCAAGGGCCGCCTGACGGAAAACGACGTCCGGGAGGCCATGCGGGAGGTCCGCCTGGCCCTTTTGGAGGCCGACGTAAGCTACAAGGTGGTCAAGGACTTTGTGGCCTCCGTTACGGAGCGGGCCGTGGGCAGCGACGTGCTGGACAGCCTCACCCCCGCCCAGCAGGTGGTGAAAATCGTCAACGAGGAGCTCACCGGCCTCATGGGCGGGGCCAACGCCAAAATCACCATGGCCAACAACGGCCCCACGGTGGTGATGATGGTGGGTCTCCAGGGCGCGGGCAAAACCACCACCACCGCCAAGCTGGGCGGCTTGATGCGCAGGCAGTACCAGAAGCGGCCCCTGCTGGCCGCCTGTGACGTGTACCGCCCCGCCGCCATCGAGCAGCTGAAGGTCGTGGGCGGGCAGATGGACCTCCCGGTCTTCGAGGAGGGCCGGGGGGACCCGGTGAAGATCGCCCAAAACGCCATCCGCCACGCCCGGGACCACGGCAGCGACATGGTGTTTTTGGACACCGCCGGACGGCTCCATGTGGACGAGAACCTGATGGACGAGCTGAAGCGGATGAAGGCCGCCGTCCATCCCAACGAGATTTTACTGGTGGTGGACGCCATGACGGGCCAGGACGCGGTAAACGCCGCCACGGCCTTCGACGAGGCCCTGGGCATCGACGGCGTCATCCTCACCAAGCTGGACGGCGACGCCCGGGGCGGCGCGGCCCTGTCCATCCGGGCTGCCACGGGCAAGCCCATCAAGTTCGCGGGCACCGGCGAGAAGCTGGACATGATCGAGCCCTTCCACCCGGACCGCATGGCCTCCCGCATCCTGGGCATGGGCGACATGCTGTCCTTCATTGAGAAGGCGGAGCAGGCCTATGACGAAAAGCAGGCCGCCAAAATCGAGGAGAAGCTGCGGAAAAACCGCTTTACCCTTCAGGACTACTACGACCAGCTCCAGCAGCTGAAAAACATGGGGGATCTGAGCCAGCTTCTGGGCATGATGCCGGGGGCCTTAGGCAAGCAGATGCAGGGCGCGTCCATCGACGAAAAGGCCATGGCCCGGACCGAGGCCATCATCCTCTCCATGACCCCCCTGGAGCGGGAGAACCCCCAGGTGCTGAACGCCAGCCGGAAAAAGCGCATCGCCGCCGGCTGCGGCCTGGAGGTGGTGGACGTGAACCGCCTTTTAAAGCAGTTCGACATGATGCGGGAGCTCACCCGCCAGATGACCAAGGGCGGGCGGATGCCCGGCCTTGGGGCCCTGGGCGGCATGGGGGGAAAAGCTCCTTCCCGGCTTCACGGCTTCGGCCGGAAGAAGCGGTTTCGCTAATCTATAAGTGCGGAGCATTCACGAAGCTGAAATGCGGCATTTATAATAAATCAACTTATTTTAAAACTTTTGGAGGTACAGCAACATGGTCAAGATCAGACTGCGCCGCATGGGCGCGAAGAAGGCTCCCTTCTACCGGGTCGTGGTGGCGGACTCCCGTTTCCCCCGGGACGGCCGCTTCATCGAGGAGATCGGTACGTACAACCCCTGCGTTTCCCCCGCCGAGATCAAGATTGACGCGGAGCGGGCCCAGGCCTGGATCAAGTCCGGCGCCCAGCCCACCGATACCGTCCGGGCTCTGCTGAAAAAAGTGGACGTCCTCTGATCCGGAGGGCGGAGCATGAAGGACTTGCTGCTCTATATCGCCCGGAACCTGGTGGACGACCCGGACGCGGTCACCGTTACGGAGACCGCCTCCGGCGATCAGGAGCTGACCCTGGAGTTGCGCGTCGCCCCCGACGACATGGGCAAAGTCATCGGACGGCAGGGCCGCATCGCCAAGGAGATCCGCACCGTAGTCCGCTCCCGCGCCCAGCGGGAGGGCTTTAAGGTCTCCGTCGATATCATGGATTGACGCGTTCTTGAAAAAGCGCGTCCAAAGAGCGCTGCGCGCTCCGGCTGCCGGGTGCTTCTCCGGGCTGGGGCGGCGGCGAAGAAATCCTTACAGGAAGCACAAAAGACCGGCGTGGGAATCCCACGCCGGTCTTTCATGTCTTGTTCAGGCCAGGATACCGGCCGCCAGAGCGTCCGCCAGGGCCTCCAGCGCCTCCCGCTGGGGCTCCTTCGCAGAGGATTTCAGGCTGACGGTCCCTTCCAGAATGGTCATGTCCTTCATGGCCCCCAGCAGCTCCGCCATCTGCTTGCCGGACACGGGAGCCCAGGTGCCGTTTTCAATGAGGCCCACCGTCCGGTTCCGCAGGCCGTGGGACTTCAAATCCCGGAGGAAGTTGTCCATGGGGGTGTAGATCTCCCCGTTGTACGTGGCGGAGGCGAACACCAGATGGCTGCACCGGAAGGCCTCGGCCACCAGCTCGGACACATGGGTGTGGGACACGTCGTAGAGCCGCACGTCCCGCACGCCCTTCTCCGCCAGACGGGCGGCCAGGAGCTCGGCGGCGTTTTCCGTGTTGCCGTAGATGGAGCCGCAGAAGATGGCGGCGGTTTTGTCCTCGGGGGTGTAGCTGCTCCAGCGCTGGTATTTCTCCACGAACCACGCCGCATCCTCCCGCCAGATGGGGCCGTGGAGGGGGCAGAGATATTGGATATCCAGTCCCGCCGCCTTTTTCAGCAGGGTCTGGACCTGGGCGCCGTACTTGCCCACGATGTTGGTGTAATACCGCCGGGCGTCGGGAAGCCACTCGGTTTTGAAGTTCACCTCGTCTGCGAAGATGTTCCCGTTCAGCGCGCCGAAGGTGCCGAAGGCGTCGGCGGAGAAGAGGACCTTCTCCGCGGCGTCATAGGTGACCATGACCTCCGGCCAGTGGACCATGGGGGCCATGACGAAGGTGAGGGTATGCCGCCCGGTGGAGAGGGTGTCCCCCTCCTTCACGGCGAGGCAGCGGTTCGTGACGTCGGCGTCGAAAAACTGGCCGATCATGGAGATGGCTTTCGCGCTGGCCACCACCTGGGCCTTGGGGTGGGTGCGGAGCACAGCTCCCAGGGTGGAGCAGTGGTCCGGCTCCATGTGGTTGATAACAATGTAGTCCAGGGGCCGGCCCTGGAGGGCATGCTCCAGGTTCTCGTAGAAATGCGCCCCCACGGCGCTGTCCGCCGTGTCCAGCAGGACGGTCTTCTCGTCCCGGACCAGATAGGCGTTGTAGCTGACGCCCCGGGGGACGGGGAACACGTTTTCAAACAGGCTCAGCCGCCGGTCGGACCCGCCGATGAGCAGGATGTCGGATGTAATATTGCGCACGTTATGCATAACGCTGGTCCTCCTTCATGTAGCTTATCGCTTTTGCAAGGTTAATCTACCCCAATTTCCCCGGTTTGTCAAGGGTTGAGGGCCATTAACATTAAGAAGGACGCGCCGGTCAGACGCGTCCTTGTACGTTATTCCAAAAACCGGGAGGGGTCCCGCAGGGCCTCCGCCGTCTCCGCCGGGACGTCGATGGTGAAGGTCAGGAAATCTCCCAGATCCACATGCAGCAAAGAGGGCAGCTCCTCCAGAATCACCAGGGTCACCACGTCCTCCGACGCGGAGACGGTGAAGCGGACCAGCTCCTCGTACTTCCGGTCCTCCTCCTTCTGGCCCGCTTTCAAAGTCTCCTGCTGGCAGTAGATATAGCTGTACGCCGGGTCTCCGGGGTCCTCGGCCAGCCGGTCTCCCCAATGGCCGTCGTCGTTGAGGAGATCGTCTATGGCCTTGACCTGTTCCGGGTCCGTAACGGTCCCGGCTTCGTTGTCTTTCTCGTCCAGGACCTTCCAGTAGTGGTCCTTTTCCACGCCGTTCTCGTCCTGGGTACTCCAGGATCGCGCGGCTTCGTCAATGGCGGCCTCCCAGTCCTGTGCCCACTCCTCGGCGGCCTCTTCCATGGAGTCCGCCCAGGCCTCCTGAAACTCCTTGTCGCTGGGAGAGGTTATCACGACGCCGTGCATACAGCCGGACAGCAGGGACATGGACAGGGCCAGAACGCAGAATATCGCGAGTCGTTTTTTCATCATGTACTCCTTAAATAGTCAAGCAGTCAAATCAGCAGATTAAATACCCCCAGGGTGACGGCGGTGGTAATCCCCGCCGCAATCAGCAGCCCCAGGAAAATGGCGGGCAGGGCGTGGCGCATGCGGATATCCAGCACCGAGGCCACCAGCGCCCCGGTCCAGGCCCCGGTCCCCGGCAGGGGGATGCCCACCAGGATCACCAGCCCCGCCAGCCGGTACTTCCGCACCAGCCGCCCCTTGAGGTGGGCCCGCCGCTCCAGCCAAATGATCTTGGGGCCGAAGAACCGGGTGCCCCGGAGCCAGTTGGCAATCCGCCGCCCCAGCACGATGATAAAGGGCGCGGGGACCAGATTCCCGGCGATGGCGGCGATGCAGGCCAGGGCCGGGGGCAGCCCCGAGGCGATTCCCGCCGGGATGGCCCCCCGGAGCTCCACCACCGGGGCCATGGCCACCAGGAAGGTCATCAGCAGATCGCCGGATACCGTTTCTAAAAAGCTTTCTGAGAACAGCATGGGATTCCTCCATAATGTATGGCATTATGGAATCTAGTTTACTCCAGGTTCAGGTGCTTTTTCAAGAAGAATGTGGTGATGGCGTAAAAAATTGCGCCGTAGATGATTACGCACCCAATGGCCATCAGCAGACCCACATGAATCGCCACGGTGGGCGAGGGGTCCCAGTGGGAGAAGAGGCGATTGAACACATCCAGCTCGTTCGAGCCGATTATCAGCAGGGAGCCCGCGAACTGCAAAGCAAACTGAATCCCGAAGAACCAGACCACAGACCACAGCAGCTTGTGGTTCGCCTGGCTGTGCCCCGCCGCCAGGGCGGCGTAGAACTGGAGGGAGAAGGCCACCAGGGACAAAAACATCAAAACGGCAAACTCCGCCAGATAGATGGTGCCGTTAAACGCCTCGCTGACTTCCAGCTTCCGCAGCCCCTCCAGGAAATACCTGAGGAAGTCCAGCAGCTCCCGCAGGAATCCTCCCTGATAGGCCACCACCAGGCTGGCGGCGATGATGGCCAGCACCGTGACGATGAACCACACGGAGGAGACAATGAGCTTAGACCAGATGTGCTGGTGGACGGAGGCCGGGAGGGTGAACATCAGATAGCCCTCGTCCTGGAGGAGGTTCTTGTAAAACCGCTGGATCATCAGCACAAAGGACATCAGCAGCGCGCCGCAGATGGCGATGCCGAAGGCCGTGACAATCAAAACGCCCAGGATATTCAGGATGTGGTACCGTCCGTCCAGCATCCCCCGGCCCGCCAGGTTGGAGCCCACGGCGGTCACCAGCAAAATCAGGTACATGGGCAGCATGATCCGCCCCGTGGCACGAAACTCGTGCTTCAGCAATTTCCTCAGCATTTGAACACCTCCCGGAACAGCGCGTCCACGCTCATGCCTTTTTCCTCCCGGATGCCGTCCACGGTGGACTGGAGGGCCACGCGGCCCTGGCTGATAAAGATGACCTCGTCCAGCACCTTCTCCACGTCGGCGATGAGGTGGGTGGAGATCACCACCGCCGCATCGGGGTTGTAGTTGCCGATGATGGTGGAGAGAATGTAATCCCGGGTGGCGGGGTCCACGCCGCCGATGGGCTCATCCAGCAGATAGAGCTTTGCCGCCCGGCTCATGACCATGATGAGCTGCACCTTCTCCCGGGTGCCCTTGGACATCTGCTTCACGGCCTGCCGGGGCTGGATGCCCAGGTGGTCCAGCATCTCCTCCGCCGCCTCCCGGCGGAAGTCCTGGTAGAAATCCCCGTAGAAGTCCAGCAGCTGCCGGGCCGTCATCCAGGTGGGGATGGCCGTCCGCTCCGGGAGGTAGCTCACCAGGCTGTGGCTCTCCCTCCCCGGCGCCGTGCCGCACACGGCGATATAGCCCCCGTCGGGGGTCAGCAATCCGTTGGCCAATTTAATGAGGGTGGTCTTGCCGCTTCCATTGGGGCCCAGAAGGCCCACGATGCGGCCCGGCTCCACGGTGAGGCTCACCTCGTCCAGGGCCGCGGTCCTCCCGAACCGCTTGGTCAGTCCCTTGCACTCAAGCACTGGCATGGTCCGCTTCCTCCTCTCCCAATTCCTTTGAAATCAGATCGATGATCTCGTCCTTTTGGAAGCCCAGCCGGAGCATCGCCTCCAAAAACGTCTTGACATGCCGCTCGGCAAGGCTCCGCTTCGCCTGGTTAATCATGGTGTTGTCCTCCGTCACAAATCTTCCCGCGGTCCGCTGGCTGTACACCAGGCCGTCCCGCTCCAGCTCCGCCAGAGCCCGCTGCATGGTATTGGGGTTTACCCCGGCCTCCGTGGCCATGTCCCGCACGGAGGGCAATCGTTCCCCCGGAGGAAACGCGCCGGTGACGATGCCCACCTTCACCTGCTGGATCAGCTGGGTATAGATTGGGGCGTCGTTGGAAAACTGCCATTGCATTGTACGCACCTCCTGTTTGTGTGCTGTTGTCTTATGCAATTAATACAATAGCACATTTTCAGGAAATGTCAAGGGGTTTTGCAAAATTTTCTCCGGCGGACCCCTGCCTTGCAAATTCCGCCGCTCTGTGCTATGATCACCAGGCTATAACAGCGATCCGTTTTTAAAAGGAGGTTCTCATGTCCAAGCTCAGCAAGCAAGATCTAAAACGCGCCAAGCGGCGGGAGAAGAAGAATTTCCGCCAGGCCATGGAAAAGGAGCTGCGGGAGCACAAAAGCTCCTTCATCGTCTTCTACACCCTGCGGCTTTTGGTCATCGTCATCTTTATCCGCCAGATCTTCATCGGCGGCTATGAGAGCGCGTTCTACTGCGCCCTGGCCTATCTGCTCCTCTATGTGCCCAGCTGGATTCAGGTGAAGTTCCACATCGAGCTGCCTCCCGCCCTGGAGATCACCGTCCTGTGCTTCATCTACGCGGCGGAGGTTTTGGGAGAGGTCAACGCCTTTTACGTGGTGGTCCCCCATTGGGACACCATGCTCCACACCCTCAACGGCTTCCTGGCCGCCGCCGTGGGCTTTGCCATGGTGGTGCTCCTCAACGACGACGAGCGCCTCACCTTCGATTTGTCCCCGGTGTTTTTAGCCCTGGTCGCCTTCTGCTTTTCCATGACCATCGGCGTCCTGTGGGAGTTCTTCGAGTTCGGCATGGACATGTTTTTCCATACCGACATGCAGCGGGACACCGTCGTCAACGCCATCTACTCCGCCAGCCTGGATGTGACCCGGTCCAACAAGGTGGTGGCCGTGCCGGGCATTCAGGAGGTCCTGGTCAACGGCGAGAGCCTGGGCCTGGGGGGGTATCTGGACATCGGCCTCATCGACACCATGAAGGACCTCTTCGTCAACTTCATCGGTGCGGCGGTCTTCTCCTTCACCGGCTTCTTTTACGCCAAGAGCAAGGGCAAAAAGCGCACGGCGGCCCAGGGCTTTGTCCCCAGCAGGAAGACGGCGGACCGTGACTATCTCAACCAGGCCCGGGAGGAGAACGGCGGCCAGCCGGAGGACTGAGGGTTTTCTGTTAAATTTTTGTAACCCGGTTGCATTTTCCCAATTCAGTGGTATGATATGTGCGGAATCAAAATAAAAGCAAAGGATTTGATACCATGACAAAGATCGACATTATCTCCGGTTTCCTGGGGGCGGGTAAGACCACCCTCATCAAAAAGCTGCTGGCGGAGGCCTACCAGGGGGAGAAGCTGGTCCTCATTGAAAACGAGTTCGGCGAAATCAGCATCGACGGCGGCTTCCTCAAGGAGTCCGGCGTGCAGATCTCCGAGATGTCCTCCGGCTGCATCTGCTGCTCCCTGGTGGGGGATTTCAACAAGGCCCTCAAGGACGTGGCGGAGCAGTTCCACCCGGACCGCATCCTCATTGAGCCCTCCGGCGTGGGCAAGCTCTCCGACGTCATCGTCGCCGTGGAGAACACCGCCGCCGAGGCCCCGGACTTGAAGCTGAACAGCTTCGTCACCGTGGCGGACGCCTCCAAGGTGAAGGTCTACATGAAAAACTTCGGCGAGTTCTACAACAACCAGATTGAGTCCGCCGGGACCATCGTCCTCTCCCGGACCCAGAAGCTGAGCCGGGAGAAGCTGGAGGCCGCCGTGGCCCTGCTCCGGGAGAAGAACCCGGACGCCGCCATTCTGACCACTCCCTGGGATGAGCTGGATGGCAAAACCATTCTTTCCGCTATCGAGAAGGTCTCCCTGGCGGACGAGCTGCTGGCGAAGATGCGGGCGGAGCACGAGGCCGAGGAGGCGGAGCACGCCCACCACCACCATGACCACGGGGAACATGGGGACCACGAGCACCGCCACGGCCATGGGGAGCAGGAGGAGTGCTGCCATGGGGAGCATGGGCACCATGAGCACCACGGCCATGGTGCCCACCACCATGACCACGAGGAGCACGGGGCCCATGAGCACCACCACAGCCATGAGTGCAGCGACCCGGACTGCTCCTGCCACCACCATCACCACCACGCCGACGAGGTCTTCACCTCCTGGGGCAAAGAGACCCCCAAGGCCTTCACAAAGGCGGGCATTGAACAGATCCTCGCCGCCCTGGACTCCGGTGAGTACGGCAGCATCCTCCGGGCCAAGGGCATCGTGAACGGGGAGGACGGGTCCTGGATTGAATTTGACTTCGTGCCCGAAGAGCACGAGGTGCGGGCCGGGCGGCCCGATTACACCGGCCGCCTCTGCGTCATCGGAGCGGAGCTGAAGGAAGACAAGCTCGCCCGGCTCTTCGGCCTCTAAGCCGGGAAAGGAAACGCGCGTTCATGGATATTCCCGTTTATCTGGTGGCCGGGTTCCTGGATTCCGGCAAGACCAATTTCATCAACGGCGTCCTGGAGGACGGCTTCGCCCGCCAGGACAAAACCCTCCTCCTCCGCTGCGAGGAGGGGGAGGAGGAATACAACCCCAAGGCGCTGGACAACGTGACCGTGGTGGATATTGAGGACGAGGCGGACCTGACCTGCTCCCGGATGAAGGAGCTGGAAAAGAAAGTCCGGCCCAAGCAGGTCCTCATCGAGTACAACGGTATGTGGCAGATGGAGCGCTTATACCGGGAGGTTCTCCCCGCCAACTGGGTGCTCTATCAGATTATGACCTTTGTGGAGGCGGGGACCTTCGAGCTTTACGCCAAGAACATGGGCCAGCTGATGATGGAGAAAATCACCAACGCGGACCTCCTGGTCTTCAACCGGGCCACGCCGGAGCTGCGGGAGACCCTGCGGAAGCGGAACCTCCGCATGGTGAACCGCCGGGCGGACATCTATTTTGAAAATGTGGACGGCACCAGTGAGGACTACCTCACCGGGGACGAGTGCCCCTTCGACCTGGACCAGCCCGTGGTGGACGTCCCCGACGACGACTTTGGCGTGTGGTACGTGGACGTGATGGACCACCCGGACCGCTGGGCGGGGAAGGAGGTCCACATGAAGCTCCTCATGTGCCATTCCAAGAAGTACCCCGGCATCCACTGTCCCGGCCGCTTTGCCATGGTCTGCTGTGAAAACGACATCCAATTCCTGGGCCTGGTTGCCAAGGGCATGGGCCTGAAGGACTACAAGAACCGGGACTGGGTGGAGGTTTCCGCCCGCATGGCGGTGGAGAACCACGACGCCTACCAGGGCAAGGGCCCGGTGATGCACGTCATGACCATCGCCCCCTGTGGGAAGCCCGCCCAGGACGTGGTGACTTTCTGATACGATTTGTAATAAGAAGCAAAAAGGCTCCCCTCCGTTTTCCGGCGGAGGGGAGCCCTTTGTTATTTCATGTCCCGGGGAATATAAGCTCCGTTAATGTCGTAGAGCGGAAGGGGGATGGCGGAGGGCTGCTCCTGATTCATGGGCAGAGCCGTGACAAAGATGTCCAGCGCAGTCCGAAGGTCCGTGTTTACCCAGCTCCTCAGTGTGTAGTGATCTCCCCCATATTCATAGAAGTATGCCTCCTCCGGCAGCTCCACCCCGGAGGCCACAAGGACGGGCTGCTCCTGGGTGCCGAAGTTCCACTCCAGCAGCCCCCAGGCCCCCGGATCGATCCGGGAGCGCCCGCCCGCAATACGGAAACGCTCCGGGTATACCTCGTCCCTCTGCCAGAAGCTCATGCACCACGCTCCCTCCCGGTCCGAGAAGAGGAAGGCCAGATAGTCCCCCGCGGCGGCCCAATCCCGGACCTTCAGGCTATGGGGGTTAAACCGGGTTTTCATGCCCTGTTCCTCAAAATAGGCCGTCGTGGCCTCCACCAGTTCTTCCTGGGAATTGGGGTTGACGGAGCTGGCGTAGTGGGCCCGGCGCTCCGCGTGCTCCTGCTCCGCCCGTTCCGCCTCCCGCTGGGCCTGGACGGATACGCCGGCGCCCCAAATCGCCAGCACGGTCACCGCCGCCATGGCGGCCCACGCCAGCCACTTCCAGCGATTCTCCCGCTTCATGCTCTCCATAATCTGTCCTCCCGCCGCTTTCGGCAATTCCTCCCGCGTCAATTCCTTCCCGCTCAGCAGCTCGCTGACCGACAGGCCAAGAGCTTCGGAAAGAGGCTCCAGGCTGTCCAGGCCGGGCATGCCCCGCCCGGTCTCCCAGCGGCTGACGGCCTTGTCCGTCACGTGGAGCCGCTCCGCCAGCTCCGCCTGGCTGAGGGCCAGCGCCTTCCGCCGCTGGGCAATCAGCGCGCCCGTGGCTTTCGTGTCCAAATTCCATCAACTCCTTTGGCGACAGTATGCCACGGCGGCGGGGAAATGTCACCCTATGATTCGTAGAGCGGGGGAATGCGCCGGTTTTCCCAGGCCCGCCGCCCCGGCCAGGACGGAAGCGAAATCGGCGCTTGCGGAATCGCTCCGGCTCTGGTATCTTAGTATAATGCAATAGAACGTACCTGTCCCTTTAGGGGACGGGAAGACATGGAAACAAAGGTGAGCATATGAAAGATATTTTTTCGGGAACCGACCAATACGTAGCCTCCGGCGAGCTGATGGCGGCGGTGAACATCGCCGTGACGCTGGAAAAGCCGCTGCTTATCAAGGGCGAGCCGGGCACGGGCAAGACCATGCTGGCGCAGGCCGTGGCCCAGGCCCTGGGAAAAGAGCTGATCATCTGGAATGTGAAGTCCACCACCAAGGCCCAGGACGGCCTTTACGTCTACGACGTGGTCCAGCGGCTCTACGACAGCCAGTTTGGGTCCCACGGCGTGGACGACATCGCAAGTTACATCAAGCTGGGCAAGCTGGGGGAGGCCTTCTCCGCAGAAGAGCAGGTGGTCCTGCTGATCGACGAGATCGACAAGGCGGACCTGGAATTCCCCAACGACCTTCTGTGGGAGCTGGACCAGATGGAGTTCTACATCCCGGAGACCCGGGAGACCGTCCGGGCCAGGAAGCGGCCCATCGTCATCATCACCTCCAACGCCGAGAAGGAGCTGCCCGACGCCTTCCTGCGCCGGTGCATCTTCCACTATATCGACTTTCCGGACCAGGAGCAGATGGAGCGCATCCTCTATGTCCACTTCGACCACCTGGAGGAGGAGCTGCTCCGCCAGGCCATGGCGGCCTTTTACTGGATCCGGGAGCTCCGGGGCATTGACAAAAAGCCCAGCACCTCGGAGCTGGTGGACTGGCTCCGGGCCCTCACGGCCGGGGGCGTGGACCCGGCCCGGGTCCGGAAGGAGATTCCCTTTGCCGGGGTCCTGCTGAAAAAGGACAAGGACCTGCGGACCCTGCGGGGCAGCCGCTGAGACCATGTTTCTTTCCTTTTTTTACCTCCTCCGGAGCCGCGGGCTGGACGTGACGCCGGACGAGTGGATGGTTCTGCTGGAGGGCCTGTCCCGGGGGCTCCACCAGTCCAGCTTAACGGGGTTTTACCGGCTCTGCCGGGCGGTGGTGGTGAAAAGCGAGGCGGATTTCGACCGCTTCGACCAGGCTTTCCTGGAGTTTTTCCGGGACATACCCTGGAACGGCGAGCTGCCCAAGGAGCTGCTGGACTGGCTGGACCGCCCCTCCGAGAATCTGGGCCGGACCCTGGAGGAGCTGAAGCGGGCGGGCTTCTCCGAGGAGAAGGCCGAAGAGCTGCTGCGCCTTTTGGAGGAGCGCCTGAAGGAGCAGACGGAGGAGCACAACGGCGGCAGCTACTGGGTGGGCACCCAGGGCCGCTCTCCCTTTGGTAACAGCGGCTGGCACCCCGGCGGCATCCGCATCGGCGGCCAGGGCCGTCACCGCACCGCCATGATGGTGGCCGGGGAGCGGCGCTTCCGGGATTTTCGGAAGGACAACACCCTGGACACCCGGCAGTTTCAGACGGCTTTCCGCCTGCTGCGCCAGCTCTCCGCGCAGGCGGACGAGAGTGAGGAGGTCCTGGATGTGGACGGGACCATCCGCGACACCTGCGACAACGGGGGGCTTTTGAAAATCCGAAAGACCCACCCCCGGAAAAACGCCGTCAAGGTCCTGCTGCTGATGGACTCCGGCGGGTCCATGGAGTACTACGCCGGACTCTGCTCCCGGCTGTTCCAGGCGGCCCAAAAGTCCAACCACTTCAAGGAGCTCCACACGTATTACTTCCACAACTGCGTCTACTCGGAGCTCTATACCGGCCCCGCCCTCCGCTGGAAGGAGGCGGTGCCCACGGACTGGGTCCTCTCCAACTTCGACGGGAACTACAAGGTCCTGGTGGTGGGGGATGCCGCCATGAGCCCCTATGAGCTGCGGGAGAAGCGCTATGACTGGGAGCGGCGGACCTACGGCCCCTCCGGCCTGGAGTGGCTGGAGCGGATGAAGAAGCAGTACCCTTACCTGGTCTGGCTGAACCCGGAGCCCATGCCGGAGCGGCCGGATTACTGGGGCCAGACCCACTGGCAGCTGGGGCACATGTTTCCCATGTACGACCTCACCGCCGAGGGGCTGGAACGGGCCATGAAGCGGCTGAAAGGTCGGAAATAGCGCAAGCGGAGGCCGCGCAAGGCGGCCTCCGCTTGTTTGTTCTTACCGTGCTTCCGGCATCCCTTACCGGAAGAGCTGGCGCACATCGTCCTTCCCCCGCTTGCCGTGGGTCCGCATGGCCTGGGAGGAGGGGAGGGGAATGGACCGCCGGGCGTCTTCCAGCAGCGAGCCCGCCGCCCCGGCATCCCGCACCGGGCCCCCGCCGCTGAGGTACTGCTGAACCCCCAGCAGTCCGTTCCAGCTGCGCTCCAGCCGGTGGTAGAGCACGTTGTAGGCGTTTTGAATCTGGGCCACCCAACGCCGGTCCCGCTCGACAATGGCTTGCGCGGCCTTGGCGGCCTCCTTGGTGGCCACGCTGAGCCGATCCAGGCCCAGGGTCCGGGAGGACAGCCGGAACTGGGGCAGGGTCACGGTTTCCGCCCCCATCTGGAGGGGAACGCCGGAGCGCGTCCAGAGCCGGGCCCTGCCGATATCCGCTCCGCCGGTGATTTGGACCTTTCCGCAGCCGCCGAAGAGGCAGGCCCCGATGTCCGCCCCCGGATCGCCGCCCAGGGCCTTTTGAATCCGGGCCGAGCCGGTGATGAGGATGTCTCCGCAGGGCCCCTGTGCCCCCGCGCCGATGGCGGCGGCGTGTCCCAGGGCCAGGGCGGCGACGCTGCCGCCCCGGATGGTGATGTCTCCCGCCGCCGCCCCCAGGGCTCCGCCGATGCCGGCCCCGCCGCCGGATTCCCCGGTGGCGGAAACGACGCCGCCCAGGATGTCCACGGGCCCTATAGCGCCCCGTTTCCCGGCGCCGATGCCCGCGCCGCCTCCGGCGCCCGTGGCGGTGACCGCGCCGCCGCGGATTCGAATGCGGCCGGATTGGGTTCGGCCTCCGCCGCTGTCCCGTCCGATGCCCGCGCCCCCCGGACCGCCGGAAGCGGTCAGGGTTCCGGCGGGGTTGCGGCTGTTGTCCCGGGCCTCGGGGCAGTCCACCAGCAGGGAAGTGCCGTCTCCCAGGGAGATGCCCGCCCGGCCCGCGCCGCTTTCAAAGCGGTTGTCCGTGCCGCTTTGCAGGAACAGCGTCACGTCGTTTTCCCGGCCCAGGTCGAAGGCTCCGCCCTCGGATACCCGGCAGACCACGCCCCCCAGGGTCAGCTCCAGCTTCCCGATGCCGTCCGCCAGAACCAGCCGCCCGCTGAAGGGCTCCTGGTTGGCGTCGGTTCCCATGCCGCCGGAGACGGAGGAGACCCGGTTGGTCAAAATGCGGAGCGTATGCGTCTCCTCCTCGTAAATCCAGTCCTTTCCCGGCTCCCCGCCGGTGACGGTGAAGGGATTTGGGTACAGGACGGTTTTCTCAAAAGCGCCCGCGCCCTCGTTCCAGCGCAGATAGGCGTAGCGGGTTTTAAGCCGCTCGGCCTCGTCCTTCCCCCGGAGGACCACGGTGTGAACCGCCGGGGAACCCTGGTCCCCCTTTTGCAGCCACAGCCGGGCGGGCTCGCCGCTTAAAAGCATGGCCCGTCCGTGACGGCCGTCCACCGCCAGGGCGGTTATGGCGCTCCAACCCGGCAGCAGCGTCCGCCAGACGACGTCGAAGGGGGCCAGGGGCTTTCCGTTCCCGTCGGTCACACGGGCTGCCTGCGCCGCCAGGAACACGGGCCCGTCGACGACCACGGGGACAGGCAGGGTTCCAAAGGCTTTGCCGTCCGTCTCCGCGAGGAGGACCGCGCCGCCCGTCAGGCGCAGGAGGCTGCTTTCCTCCCCCCGGAGGACGCCGATCCGCACGGTTCCGCCGCCGCCCAGGGTCAGGGACGCGCCGGGGCGCAGCAGAACCTCATCCAGCTCGGCCTTTCCCGGGACGGACAGTTGGACAGCGGCGGAGGCCGCGGTCAGCATAGGGGCGCGGCCCTCCCGCAGCGTTACCGTCCCGGACCCGGCGAGCAGGAGGGGCCGCCCTTCCGGTCCGTTGGTTTGGAGGGTTATGTCCGCCGTTCCGCCGACCGCTGCTTCCCCGGTGGAGGCGTCAACGGACAGGCCGGAGAGGTCCCGGCCCGCCGCCTTCATATCCCCCAGGTCCATGACGGCAGTTTGAAGCGGGGTTCCGTCCGCCGGGGCCGCCTGGCCCTGCGCTTCTCCGGCGGCGTTTTCCAGAGCGGCCTCCGGTCCGGCGCCGGAGGCCTGGACCGCCGCCAGCAGGCCCATCATCAGCTCCAGGTTCATCCCTTCCAGCCCCGCCAGGAGGGTCAGCATGGAAGCGCTTTCCAGGAAAGCGGCGGCGTCCCCGCCGTACAGCAGCATTCCCGTCAGGAAATCCTCCATCCCCGGGGCGGCGCCGCCGGTGAATTGAGCCTCCAAGTCCGCGAAGCTGGAGAACATGCCGTTTGTCAGAAGGTCGACCGCTTCGTCCGGCGAATAGCCCTGGGACACCTTTTCCAGAAGCTGCCGCAGGCCCTCCAGGGCCTCCTTCAAATCGACAGCCTTGGAGGCGGAGCCCCCGGCGATGACGCTGCCCAGGTACAGCGCGGCAAGATACCCCACGGCGGCGTTGCTGTCCAGGGATTTCCCGGAGATGGCCGCCAGAATGTCCGAGATTCCGGCGGTCTTGTCCAGCCCCAGCATATCCAGCAGCCGCTCCGGGGACAGGCCGCTTTGGGCGATTCCCCGCAGCAGCCAGTTGGGGAACGTTTGGACCCGATCCGGGTTTTCGTCCTCCAGAGCGGCGTCCGGCGGGGGTTCCACCCCGTCTTCAATCTCCTCGTCCCCCTCCAAAAACAGCCGCGCATCCCCGGCGAAGGCTCCGCCGGTCATGCGGTCGATTTCCTCCGCCAGCCGCGCCAGCTCCGCTTGCAGGGCGGCCCGATCCGCGCCGCCTCCTCCGGCGGCTTTTTCAGCCAGTCCGGCTATGCGGTCCAGGGCGTCCTGGACCTCCGCCAGCACGGCTTCCCCCACCTGGAGCGTCCGGTGGCTCTCCCGGGTGTGGTTTTCCGCCTGGCCGATCTTGCTCATGAGGGCTTGGAGAGTCTCCGAGACGGTGGCCCCCGGCGTTTTGGCCGGCGGGCGGCTTTGCCCGGCGGCGGCTGTCCTCTCCGTTTTCTCCGCCGCCTGATACCGGGGCCCGGACACACCGCGCTCTCTGCGGATGGTCAGCTCGCCCATGCAGACGCCTCCTTTCTTGAATCCGTTTCCAGCGTGGATTCCTATATATACAATATCGGCACGCGGACGGGAAAGATAAGAACGTCTCTCGCCGGGCAAAAAAGGGGAAAGCGCCCCGCGCTTTCCCCTCCCGGTGTGGTTATCGCTTTTGCCCCAGGGCCAGGTCCTTGACGGCCTCTCCCGCCAGGATCAGTCCCGCCGCCGCGGGAACGAAGGCCGCGCTCCCCGGCAGCTGCCGCCGGATTTCTCCCTCCAGGGATTCCTGGTAGAGCGCCCCTTCCGGGTTCCGGGGGGGCTCCTGGGAGTAGACCACCTTCAAGCGCCGGACGCCCCGGCGCTTCAGCTCCTTCCGCATCACCCGGGCCAGGGGGCAGACGGAGGTCTCGTAAATGTCTGCCACCCGGAAGGCGGTGGGATCCAGCTTGTTCCCGGCTCCCATGCAGCTGATGATGGGCGTTCCGGCCGCCAGGGCCTGTTGAATCAGAGCCAGCTTGCCGGTGACGGTATCGATGGCGTCGATCACGTAGTCATATTGGGAAAAATCGAAGTCTCCGGCGGTGTCGGGGCCATAGAAGACCCTGCGGGCAGTTACCCTGGCCTCCGGGTTGATCTCCAGCGCCCGGTCCCTAGCGGCGTCGGCTTTGTATTGGCCCAGGGTCCGGTGGGTGGCCAGAATCTGGCGGTTCAGGTTTGTCAGGCTCACCCGGTCGCTGTCGATTAGGTCCAGGGCTCCCACGCCGCTGCGGACCAAGGCCTCCGCGGCATAGCCCCCCACGCCTCCCAGGCCGAACACCGCCACATGAGCCCGGGCCAGGCGCTCCACGCCCTCCCGGCCCAGCAGCAGCTCTGTCCTTGAAAACTGGTCCAGCATGGCGTCACTCCTCGATTCCTTGAATCTCAATCTGCTCCAGGATCTCCTGGCCCCGCCCGGTCAGGGCGATGCTGCCGTGAAGGGGATAGTCCCGATAGGCGGCGTAGTCGAAGTTTTTCAGGGGGATGTCGTAGTCCAGGCAGAGCAGCCCCTTTGCCGCCAGGCCCTGGATGGCGGCGGCGGACTGCTCCCGGGGACGTTCCGGGTCTTCCAGGTACACCGGCGTCTTCCTGTCGAAGGCCGCCGCGATGGGGAGGAAGGGCGTTTCCCCCAAGCGCCGCAGCAGCGCCAGCTCCGCCTCCGTCAGCAGCAGGCCGCAGCCTCCCCGGCAGCTTCCGCAGTTTTCACAGCTCATGACCGTTCTCCTTTTCCGTTCCGGCTTCCACAATGGTTCCGCCGCCCACGACGGCGTCCCCGCTGTAAAATACCGCCGCCTGGCCCGGCGTTACCGCTCTTTGGGGCCGGTCAAACACAACGCGGACCTGCCCTCCGGACTCCGGGAAAATTTCCGCCGCCTGTTCCGCTTGGCGGGAGCGGGTTTTGGCTCCCACGCGCAGGGGAGAATCCAAACCCTCTATGGCAATCCAGTTCAGATCCTCCACCAGGATCTCCCGGACGAAGAGTGCGCTTTCCGGCCCTACGGTGACGGTGTTGGCGGACATGTCCTTTCCGCAGACATAGACGGGCTCGCCCATAGAAAGGCCCAGCCCCTTCCGCTGGCCCAGGGTGTAGCGGATCGCTCCCCGGTGCCGCCCCACGGCCCGGCCCTCCCGGTCCAGAAAGTCCCCGGCGGGAAACGCCTCTCCGGTCCAGGATTCGATGAACGCGCCGTAGTCCCCTCCGGGGATGAAGCAGATGTCCTGGCTGTCCCGCCGCCGGGCGTTGACAAAGCCCAGGCGCTCCGCCAGTTCCCGGACCTGCCGCTTTTCCATGCCGCCCAAGGGAAATTGGACTCTGGACAGCTGGCTTTGGGTGAGGGTGTAGAGGAAATAGCTCTGGTCTTTCCCGGCGTCCAGCGCTTTTTTCAAAAGCTGGCGGCCCGTCCCGGCGTCCCGGCCCACTCGGGCATAGTGCCCGGTGGCCACGTAATGAAGTCCCGCGCCGTCCGCCGCCTCCATCAGCCGGGAGAATTTCATGCGCCGGTTGCAGTCCACGCAGGGGTTCGGGGTGCCCCCGGCCCGATAGACCCGGACAAATTTTTCAATAACGTCTTCCCGGAATTCCCGGGCCATGTCCAGCGTCATGAAGGGAATGCCCAGCCGCCGGCAGACGGACTCCGCGTCGGCGGCGTTCCGGCCGTCGTCCGATTCCAGCAGGCGCATGGTAGCCCCCTGGCAGCGGAAGCCCCCCGCCTGCATGAGATAGGCCGCCGCCGAGCTGTCCACGCCGCCGCTCATGGCGATCAGCACGCTCAGATTGTTGTGTTCTTCCATTGTTTACCTCCCGGCTCGGGGCCTTTTTGCGTTTTGCGGCTCTTATTATAGTACGGTTCCGCCGTTTTGTCACGCAATATATCATTCCCGCTGGACGGATTTATCCGCACGTCTTGCATGATTGCTTTCACGCCCTGGTTTTTTTCCGTGGAAGCTTCCCCTTTTTCAACAAAAAATCCGGATGTCCAGAGCGAGTTTTCAAAAGTGGTGGAGAAATTTTTGCAAATTTATGTTTTATGTAAACTAAACTACCAAAAGGCGGATGGCAGGAGTGTGTATGTAAATTTTTTCCAGCCCGAAAGACAACCGGAGAAACCTGAAAACTTTGGGAAACAGCCCTGTGGAAAACTCTGTGGAAAGTGTGAATAACTTTTTGTAGAAGCCTTTTATGAAAAATTTTATGTAAATTACGAGAGACTGGGCGGCTTTTTCGGGAAGCGGCGGAAAAACGCACGGAAAGGGAAGAAAGCTGTAAAAATACCGGCGGAGCGAAGGACGTTCATGCGCCGGATTGTGACATGTTTCCTGGCGGCGTGTCAAAAACCGACAAATTGCTCAAAGGCGAAACGCAGGATTTCCTGCGATAATACGAAAGGTAATCGCGGCGCGGGGGAGGCCGGGCCATGCAAAAAAGGCTTGCGCCGGGCCGCTGGCCGTGCTATAATCTTGTTACAAACTACATAAGATCGTGAACTGGGGAGCTCGCGGAAGCGGGCTGAGAGGAAGCGAACGCTTCGACCCACAACCTGATTTGGGTAATGCCAACGTAGGGAGCCGTCATGAACCGACATGCTTTTTTCCGCATGAGGAACAGCCCTCCCGGTTTCGGGAGGGCTTTTTGGATTGCCGTCAGTTTCGCGGTCGGAACAAGGAGGAACATCATCCCATGCTGAACCTGTTTGTCAACGGTGAGGGAGGCCTCACCACCGCGGGCTACGCGCTGAGCGCCGCGCTGCTGGTGCTAAGCATTCTGGCGGGCCTGGCCCTGGCGGACCGGGGCGGGAAAAAGGGCTTTGCCGCCAAGCAGCTGGCTTACTGCGCCATGGCCGTGGCCCTGGCCTATGTAACCAGTTTCATCAAGGTGTTCAAGCTGCCCTACGGCGGGTCGTCACATTGCTGAGCATGCTTTTCATCGTGCTGGTGGCCAACTGGTACGGCGTCAAGACCGGCATGCTGGTGGGCTTTGCCTACGGCATTCTGCAATTTTTGCAGGAGCCCTATTTCCTGACGCTGTTCCAGGTCTGCTGCGACTATGTGCTGGCCTTCGCCGCCCTGGGGCTGGCGGGGCTCTTCCGGGGGAAGAAGAACAGCCTCCTCACCGGCTACATCGCGGCGGTGCTGGCCCGGGGGGTGTTCCACTCCATCGGGGGCTACCTCTACTGGATGGACTACATGCCGGAAAACTTCCCCCTGGCCCTGCGGAACCTTTACCCCATCATTTACAACTACAGCTATTTACTGGCGGAGGCGGCCGTCACCGTCCTTGTCATCAAGATTCCGGCGGTGGAGCAAGCCTTGGAGCGGGTGCGCAAAGCCGCGCTGTAAGGGCGCGCGCCCTCTTGTTCCAGGCAAAACACGGCCCAAGGAAGACTGCGGACCGTCCTCACCACAAACGAACCCCCCGCTTTTCCAAGGAAAAGCGGGGGGTTCGCTTAGCAGTATTTCGCGATAGCGGCCTGGATCATCTCGTGGGCCTGAACAATGATGGCCTGATCGCCGGGCTCCAGCGCCAGCAGAGGCGCCCGGACGCCGCCGATATCCGGTCCGCCCTGAAGGCGGAGGATCTCCTTGATGACGGCGTACATGTTGCCCTGGGTGGAGCACATCTTGTAGATGATGCGGCAGCACTCGTTCTGGACCTCCCGGCCCTTTTCCATCTCCCCGGCCTTAAAGCAGCGGAAGATCTCCAGGTACAGCTCCGGCATGGCGGCGTAGGTCCCGCCGATGCCTCCGGCGGCTCCGGCGGCCAGGCCGCTGAGAAGCTGCTCGTCCGGGCCGTTGAAGACCAGGGCCCCCTCGTCGTGCCACATCTGGATGTCCTGGACAGGCATGGAGGAGTTTTTCACCCCGACGACCCGGGGATTCTTCAGCATCTCCTGAAGCAGGGGCACCGACAGCGCCACGCCCGCCAGCTGGGGAATGTTGTAGATGATAAAATCCGTGTTGGGGGCCGCGTCGGAGATGTCGTTCCAGTACTTGGCGATGCCCTTGGGGGGCAGATGGAAGTAGATAGGGGGAATAGAGGCCACGGCGTCCACGCCCAGGCTCTCGGCGTGGGCCGCCAGCTCCCGGCTGTCGGCGGTGTTGTTGCAGGCCACATGGGCGATGATGGTCAGCTTGCCGCCCACCTCCGCCATGACGTTTTCCAGGGTCTCCTTCCGCTCGGCCACGCTCTGGTAGATGCACTCGCCGGAGGAGCCGCCCACATACAGGCCCTTTACTCCCTTGTCCAGCAGGAACTTCGCCAGGGCCCGGACCGCCGGGGCGCTGACCTTGCCGTCCTGGTCATAGCAGGCGTAAAAGGCGGGGAAGATACCCTGGTATTTGGAAAGGTCTTTCATGTTGTCACTCCTAGTCATAAATTTTCACCTTGAAGACCACCTTGCTCACGGTCTTCGGCCCGTCCACCTGCATCTTGATGCGGTGCGCGTCGCCGGGGAAAACCACCAGGAAGTCCCCGGGGGAGAGGATCAGCTTATAGTCTCCCTCACCCCGGTAGGCGTAGAAGTCGTTGGCCTCTACCCGGTCGAATTCCGCCAGGGTCTCCGGCGGGGCGATTTCCACCTTTTCGGAGCCCTCCGCCATGATGTGGATGTCCAGGTACTTTTTGTGGGCCTCGAAGAAGCTCTCTTCCGCCGGCACGGTCTCATAGGTGAACCGGGTGGCGTAGACGCCGCCCTTGAGCTCCACCCGCTCCGAACCCACGGAGGCCAAAAACTCCGGCGTGATATGCTCCAGCGCCAGGTCCAGGTTGGGGTGGATGCCCCGGTAGGCCGGGGCGTCCTTGTGTTTGGCGTAAATCATCGCGCTATCCTTTCACCGCGCCCATGGTGATGCCCTGGGTGAAGTACTTCTGGAAAATCAGGAAGACGATGATGATGGGAGCCGCCGCCAGGGTGGCGCCGGCCATCAGCAGGCCGTTGTCCACCGAGGTCTCCGCCTGGAGGGTGGCGATGCCCAGGGGGATGGTGAAGTTGCTGCCGCTGGCCAGCATGACCAGCTGCATGAAGTAGTCGTTCCAGCAGTTGATGAAGGTGAAAATGGCCAGGGCGCCGATGCCCGGCTTAATCATGGGCATGACCACCGTGGAGAAGGTATTCCACTCGCTGGAGCCGTCAATTCTGGCGGCCTCCAGAATCTCTCCGGGGATGCTCTCCGAGAACTGCTTCATGAGGAACACGCCGAAGGGCCAGCCCACGGTGGGGAAGATCACCGCCCACAGGCTGTCGTACAGACGCAGGGCGGACATCTCTTTCAGCAAAGGGATCAGGATGACCTGCTTGGGCAGGGCCATGGCGCAGACGATGAGGGAAAACAGGATGGCCCGGCCGTTGAAGCGCTTCTTCGCCAGGGCATAGCCCGCCATAGCCGCCGTGAGGCAGGTGATGAGCATGGCCAGCACGCACATGAGCACCGCGTTGATGAGCCAGCGGATGGCGGCGGGGGCCTCCGGCCCGGCGGTGAGAAGCACCTTTTTCCCGCCGTTGAAGAAGCTGCCGAAGGGCAGGTAGATCTCCCACAGGGGGACGCTGCGCTGCTTCATCAGCTTGTCAAAGTTGTTCATGACCCATTCGGTGGGAATCCAGATGGGTTTGGTGGCGTTGATATCCCCGCCGTTTTTGAAGGCGCCGGTGACGATCCA
The DNA here is from genome assembly GCF_950073225.1 of uncultured Oscillibacter sp. Classification (NCBI taxonomy): domain Bacteria; kingdom Bacillati; phylum Bacillota; class Clostridia; order Eubacteriales; family Oscillospiraceae; genus Oscillibacter; species uncultured Oscillibacter sp. Next base: position 9,060 of record NZ_CATMPS010000003.1, on the reverse strand, counting down.
ATACAGCGGGAAGGTGAAGAGGAACGCCAGAATGACCAGGATGATGATGGAGGCGATTTTATACGCCCGGCCTTGTCCAGTTTCGATTTTCATACCAGCACCCCCTTACTTTTCTTTCGCCAGCTTGAACTGGAGGGCGGACAGCAGTCCGATGAAGATGGCCAGCACCACGCCCATGGCGTTGGCGTAGCCGAAGTGGCCCGCCTGCTCCGTCAGCTTGAAGGCGGTCCAGTAGATATGGTACATCACCGTGTTGGTTCCCGCGCCGCCCTTGGTCAGCAGCTGGATGAGGGCGAAGCACTGGAAGGAGTTGATGGTGGTGATGACCAGGATATACAAGGTGGTGGGCATCATCTGGGCCCACTTTACCTTCCAGAAGACCTGGAAGCCGTTGGCCCCGTCCACCTCGGCGGCCTCAATGAGGGTCTGGTCCACATTGCCCAGGGCGGAGACGTACAGCACGATGGGCTGGCCCACGGAGGTGGTGAACAGGATCAAAATGATGCACCAGAGGGCGTACTTGGAGTCGCCCAGCCAGTTGATGTTTTGGTCGATGAGCCCCGCGCCCTTGAGGACATGGTTGAAAATGCCGGTGTAGTTGTCGTACATCCACTTCCACACCACGGTGACGGCCACGGAGCCGGTGACCACGGGGAGGTAGAAGATGCAGCGGAAGGCGGAGAGCACGGGCCCGCTGAGCTTGTAGATGACGGAGGACACCCACAGGGAGAATGCGCACACGGTGGGGACGCTGACGATGACGATGATGAAGGTGTTTTTCAGCGCCTCCAGGAAGGTTTCGTCGCTTAGCAGATTGGTGAAGTTGGAAAAGCCGATGAAGTTTCCAAACATGCCTTGGTCATGCATGTTGGCGTCCGTGAGGCTGGTAACGATGCAGATAATCATGGGGATGACCACGAAGCCGATGAAGAAAATCAGGCTGGGCAGCAGGAAGAGGTAGCCGGAGATGTTCTCCCGCCGCTGCAGCGCGCGGCTCATGGTGGGATGGGACTGTCTTGCCAAGATCAACACTCCTTTACGACTGGATTCGACAGGGCAGGGCCTCCTGAGGTAGAACGCGCCCCTCTCCCGCCCTTCGCGGGAGAGGGGCGCAAAAACCCTTATCTCTTTGACGGTGTATGGAAATGCTTAGCCGGCTGCGTTGGCTTTTTCGGCGTGGATGGAAACAGCCTCGGCGATAGTGGCTCCCTCGCCAACCTCCTGGAGCATGGTCCACCACTCGGTACGGGCGCCGGCCCAGCCCTTGGTGACCTGGTAGTAGTCGCCCAAGTAAGGCATGAGGACCTGGTACTCGTTCATGATCTCGTTGTCGGCCCAGATGTCGGAGAGGTCGGTGCCCTCGGCGGCGGAACGGGCGGCGAAGTAGTTGGCGGTCTTTACCGCTTCCACGGTGTGCTCAGAGTCGCACATCCACTTGATGAAGGTTTTCGCGTCGTTGATTCGGGCTTCATCCCCGTTGTCGAAGATGCCGAAGCCCCAGATGCCGCCCTGGAGAGCGGGAGAACCGCCCTGAGAGGGGAAGCCCATGAAGACGATCTCTTCACCGTTGGCGGTGAGGCCCGCGCCGGTGTCGGCCTGGTTGGGGTTGAGCTGCTGGGCAATGTTCCAGCAGAAAGCCATCTTCAGAATGCCCTGATAGAAGACCTTGATCTCGTCGCCGCCCTCAAGAGAGGCGTCGAAGGCGATGCCGGGCATGCTTCTGAGCTGCTCCAGCGCCTTGATGTTGGCGGGGTCGCTCCAGGTGTACTGGTCGTGGGTGGCGGTGGCAAAGGTGCCGCCGTAGAGGTTGTTGACGAGGGCGCGGGTGCCCTGGTCGCCGCCCTGGCCCTTGCAGTACACGGCGCCCACAGGAGCCTGGAAGTGCTCATACAGCGCGTCCACGGCGTTGATGAAATCGCTGGTGGTCCAGGTGTGGGTTTCCAGGTTCAGGAACTGGTCGGCGCCCGCTTCCTTGAAAGCGTCCAGGTTGATGGCCATGCAGTGGGCCGTGACAACCAGGGGATACTCATAGACGGAGCCGTTGGGGTGGGTGCAGGCGGCCATGGCCGCCGCGTTGATTTCGGACTTGTCCGTGTCGTCGAACATGTCGCTCAGGTCCACCAGATAGCCCTTGTCGCCCCAGTTGGTGACCAGGCGCTCGGGGCCTTCCATGATCAGGTCGGGCGCGTTTTTCGCGGTGATGGCGGAGTTGACCTTGTCATCGCCGTCGGCGTAGGCTAAGTACTCCACTTTCACGGAGATGCCCGTGTCGGCCGTGAAGGCATCGGTGATGGCTTTGACCTTGTCTTCCTTGCCCCAGTCGCCGATGGGGTAGGTCCACAGGGTAATTTCGCCGGCGGCGGCGGGCTCCTCAGGGGTCTCGGGGGTCTGGGTGTCGGACTGGGTCTGGTCGTCGTCGGGGGGCGGGGTATCGTCCTTTTTGCCGCAGGCGGCGAGCCCCAGGACCATAACCATGGCCAGCAGCAGAGCAAGCATTTTTTTCATCGCAAATCCTCCTTTTAATCCTTACAAAAAATGAACCGGCCGATCGCCGGCTCACTGTGTAAATTATACAAGGACTCCCTTCTTTTGTCAATTGAAATCGGACGGATTTTCGTAAGACAAGAATATTTAGGGAAAGTTTCAAAAATAATTTCGATTTTTGGTGAATTTACCCTCAAAATTCGGAAAAGAATTTGATTGTATGCCTTGACAAACCGGAAAAACCTGCTAACTTATACCACATAGGGTAAATTTCAGGCTGGCTTACCGCAGACAGAAAGGAAGATGGACGATGAAAAAGCACATCCTCTGCTTAGGAGATTCCAACACCCACGGCTACTGCGCCGACCCGGCCGACTGCGCCGACGGAGGCAGCCGCTTCAACGAGGACGAGCGCTGGACCTGCCTCCTCCAAAAGGCCCTGGGGCCGGACGTCCTGGTGACGGAGGAAGGCCTCAGCGGCCGGACCACTGTGTTCCAGGACCCCCTCCATGAGACGATGGACGCCCTCACGGTTGTGTACTCTCTGCTGAAAAGCCACGAGGCGGTTGATCTTCTCATCATTATGCTGGGCACCAACGACTCCAAAGAGCGTCTGGGGGCCAACGCCTCCTGCATCGCCATCGGCATGGAGCGGCTGGTCCGCAAGGCCCAGAGCGTGGACTGCTGGGGGGATCACGCGCCCAATATTCTGATTGTCTGTCCGCCTCCCATCCGCCCGGAGATGGAGCTGGCGGAGTGCGGGGAGCCTATGGGAAAGGGCTGCCTGGAAAAGACGCGGGAGCTGCATAAGTACTATAAGAAGACCGCCCGGCTGGTGGGAGCCCACTACTTAGACGCCAAGGACTGCGAGTTTAACGCCGTGGACGGGATGCACCTGACCCGGAAGGGCCATGCCCAGCTGGCGGCACTGCTGGCGGAACTCGTGCCGGGGCTGCTGCCGGGATAACGGTTTGCCGGATCTGGTTGAAAGGCGGGGGAACTTGTTGTATACTGTAGACGAGCGGCAGGCGCCCTGCCGCCGTCTGCCCGTGAGAGCGCGGGGAGAATCACGGCCGGCGGCGTAAGGAACGCCAAGAACAAAAGAATGGGAGGAAAAACCCATGGCCACGACTCAGGAGCGTATGAACGTCCCCATATTTGTGTCGTCTACCTATGAGGATTTAAAGGCCTATAGGGATGAGGTGGAACGGAGCATTATTTATATGAACCAGACCATCAAGGGAATGGAGTTTTTCGGCTCAACGCCTGAGAGACCTTTGGATAAGTGCCTACAGACTGTGCGTGAATGCAAGCTTTATATCGGGATCATCGGCATGCGTTACGGAAGCGTGGAGGAGGACAGCGGGAAATCGTTTACGGAGCTGGAGTATGACGAGGCGGTAAAAAACAGGATTCCGGTGCTGATCTACATATTGGATGAAAACCATCCGATTGCTTCCAGATTTGTGGATAAAGGGGAGGGCGCGGAAAAATTAGAAGCGTTTAAAACCCGCTTAAAGAAGGCGCATGTGGTCAGCTCGTTCACAACTCCCGCCGATCTTGGCAAAAAAGTAACCCAGGATTTGATGAACGAACTGAAAAAAGATCGTGCGATCGAGGACTCTTTGCGGACTCTGCCCTCCGATACGGAGGGCGGCGACTACGAAATTCTGAGAGGCTTTTTGCGCCGGCCTTATAAATACTACGGACAAGAGATTATACTGGATATGCTGCTGACTCCAAATCAGACTAGTTCTGTAAAGGTAGCTCTTTGCAAGGGCTTGGGCCTGCAGGTTGGAGACGTCTCCGGCATCCGCGCCACTGCAAAATCGCCTGATGGAAAAGAATCCAGTTCCATTCAATTGTTTGGCGAAGGGGAAATGGCCGACTGGATCGACAGCGTTCGTGAGCCCCGAAGCGCCAGGCTGAAGGGGCGCTTGTCGTACTGCGTATTGAAAGAGGATACGAAGCATGACGACGGGGTGATACTGAAAGACTTCATGTATACGCGCATGATTCTTCTGGATGTTATAGAAGACAGTCTGCCGGAATAGAGGGCAGGCGGGCGCGGAAAATCTCGACGCGGTGGGACCGCCTCGAAACGGACATGAAAAATGCGCCTCCCCGGCGGATTTTTCCGCTGGGGAGGCGTTCTTTTGCCGATATCTTATGTGTGCCGCCGGAAAAGGTCCGGGCGCTTATTTCTTTGCCTCGCGGCGCAATTCGCGGCGCATCCGGTTCAGCTCCTGATAGCGGATGCTGACAAGGCTTTGGAACCATTTAAACATACGAATCGCCTCCTTCATACTTGGGATTGCAGTTCTTAGGATATCAGGTTTTCACAAAAAGTCCAGCGGCAAACCGGACGATTCGCACAAATTTTGAAGAGAAAAACTGTGCACAATAAACAAAGCCGGCTGGCGTGGTTTTCAAATATTGCGGCTGAACGTTGGCGTTCGAAATAATTGGGAGGAATGAGCATGATTCAAATCTGCGGCGCACCTTGCTGCTGGGGCGTGGACGACCCCCAAAATCCCTATCTGCCCCCCTGGCGGCGGGTACTGGAAGAGGCCGGCCTGGCGGGGTACAGCGCCATTGAGCTGGGGCCTTATGGTTATCTGCCCATTGACGCGGAAACGGTTTCCGCCGAACTGCGGAAGAACGGCGTGGCCATTGTGGCGGGCACCATCTTCCACGACCTGCTGGACCCTGCCAACCAGGAAAGCGTCCTGAAAGCGGCAGACGACATCTGCCGCCTGATTACGGACCCGGCCCTGCCAAAGCTGCCGGTCCATCAGGGGCAGAAATTTCCCACGCCCTACATGACGGTTATGGACTGGGGCCATGACCGGCGGGACTACGCCGCAGGCCACCCCGACCGGGCCCCCAGACTTTCCGCCGAGGAGTGGTCCGGCTTTATGGAGAACCTCCGGGCAGTGTGCGAACGGGCTAACAAGTACGGCGTCCGGCCCGTCATTCACCCCCACGCCGGAAGCTATATTGAATTCGAAGACGAGATTGCGGCGGTGGTCCGGGACATCCCCTATGAGACGGCGGGGTTGTGCCTGGATACGGGGCATCTCTACTATTCGCATATGGACCCGGCGGAATATTTGAAAAAATACGCCTCCCGGCTGGATTATGTCCATTTTAAAGACGTCAATGAGAAGGTCTACCGGGAAGTGCTGAACGAGCATATCCGCTTTTTTGACGGCTGCGGCAAGGGAGCCATGTGCCCCATCGGTACGGGAAGCCTGGATTATCCCGGCATTAAACAGGCGCTGGAGGATATCGGCTACAGCGGCTATATTACCATCGAGCAGGAGCGGGACCCCAGGAATGTGGAAGGGAGCCTGCGGGACGTGAAGGCCAGCGTGGAATATTTGAAAAGCGTGGGCTACCACATTTGACCTGTTGATAAGCTTATAAGGAAATGGCTTCCCAAAATCGGTTTGGAACAACGCCGGCGCCACGCGGGTATGACTGCCGCCGTTGAGATAGAGGCTTTCCGTATCGCCCTGCCCCCCCAGGACACGAAGGGCGGAAGATATGGTTCCTTTGACCGCTTCTGTTCGCCGCGTTTCTTTGTCCCTGTCAATTTGCGCCGGTGAGCTTTTCGAATATTCAAATAAAATAGAAGTAGAACCCAACAGTCGGATACCGGATAAATACGCGTGAATTGTCAAGAGTAAACGAACATTTTCCCCAAAAATTTTTCAGTAAGGAGAGATGGGGGTAGGAGCAGGGGCCAGAGCGAGGACGGGCCCCGAGCCGGAGGCGATGGGGCGTGTTGGCAGAACCCCGGCGAGGCGGGGCCTAGACGGAGGCCGGGGCGGCGCTGTCCTGGCGGAGGCAGGCAAGCTCCTCCTCAAAGAGCTCGGCGGCGGTCCGGTAGCCTAAAACTTTGCGGTGCATGTTGTTCATGTAGCGGGCAACTGCATCGCAGTCTTTTTGCCTTACGTTCCGCATACTTTTTCCTTTGGGGAGGAAACGGCGGATAATGCGGTTTGCGTTTTCATTGGAGCCACGTTCGCAGGACGTGTACGGGTGGCAGTAGTAAAGGCCAGGAACCAGGACCTGAATACCGTCTGCGTCCTGGAACTCAGAGCCGTTGTCTACGGTGAGGGTTTTGAAGGTGCCTTCCGGGAAGCGGGAGACGATACGGGAGAGGGCGGAGACCGTGGCGGCGGAAGTCTTGGCGGAGGTCCGGAAGATGATTTCAAAGCGGGTCCGGCGTTCGGTGAGGACCAGAAGTGACTGCTTTTTGCCTCTGGCCTTGCCTATCACGATATCCATTTCCCAATGTCCGAAGGTAGAACGGCTGTCTATGACCAGGGGGCGGCGTTCAATTCTGGTCCCCTTGGGGGCCTTGGAGGCTTGGACTTTTCTATGCTTGCGCTTCTTCCTCTTGGACTTCTGCCAGAGGTCCTTGCTGGTTACGCCTGGGATATAGCCTTTGTCTATGTAGCGGTAGAGGGTAGACGTGGAAACGGTCCATTGGTCTTGTGTCTGGAACGCTCCTACAATCTGGTCCGGGGATTCACCGGAGAGGATACGGGAGGAAACCGCCTTAGCGTAGGCGTGATTATGGCCCAGCTTAACGGCGCCGCCTTTAGCGGAGGCCTGCCAATCTGCGTTATCCTGGGCTATCATGGCGGAATAGCGTTTTAGGGTGTTCCAAGTTTTGCTGTCCAGATGGTCATATAAACCACGCTGAACCTCATAGTGAAGGGAGGAAACGGAGAAGCCCAGTTTACGGGACATGGCACGGTAGGAGGCTCCGGCATTGAATACTTTCTCGATGTTGAGGCGGTCTATCCATGTCATGCGGCTGTATCTCTTTTCCTTGTGCATGTTGGAACCTCCAATTTTTGAAAGTGTAGATTCAAAAAGATATGGATAAGACAGAACGCCGGGGCTAAGCCCTGGCGTTTTGCTTTGAGGTTATGGGAAGATTTTTCCGTGGGAAAAAGAGGAGCGTCCAGAGAGGCGGGGGTATCCGGGCAACGGTCAGGGTTCAGAGGGCGCAGAGGGGCCTTTATGGGGCTCCTGGGCGGGGTCTGCGGAGGAGGCGGGAGCGTCAATGATTTCCTCTGCGTGGACGTATGCGCCCTCGACACGGCTGACAATGTAGGCGGTCAGGGATTTTCCTTCCTGCTCCGCAAGAGCACGCCAGCGGTCACGGGTGCCTTTGGGAGTCGCTATTTGTATCATGTCATACGCTTTTGCACGGTATTTATTGCTTGCCTTGCTTTGAGCCTTGCTTACCATAGGAACCACCTTCTTTGCTACAGGATAGCACAGAAAACCGTTACACGTCAAGCCGTCAAATTGCACAAATTCATGAAGCATATTTGTACTCGAGCGGATGCTTCATGAGGCATAATTTTCTTGACTTTATATGCTTCATGCATTATAATGATAAATGTAAGGAGAGCACGGAAGTGCCTGGGAAATATGGGAGAGGCCTAAGGGCCGGAAAAGCTGATTTGCCCTTGTTGCGGGCAGAGCGTGCGAGCTACGAAAGCGGTCAATATCCTTTGCGGGGACTGCATGGAGAAGATGATGGAAGGGCTATCCAGAATACATACTTCATGTAAATAACCTCAAATCATTGAAAGTGCACGCTCAAAAAGGAGCGGAGGGGGCGGGGCGGGCTTTCGCTCCGCCGCCGCCCCCATGCGGGTCACATTCTGAACATCCGGCGGAACAGGCCGACGCCAACGCCGATGAAGCCGAGCACACAGCCCACCAGCAGGAGGGGGTGCGCCATGATGGTATCGGCAACGACGCTGACCCAGCCGATAGCGGCTTCAAATACCTCGCCAATCATGGAGAGCATCGAAGCCAGAGTGACGGTGGTAGCAGTAGAATCGCCCATTTTTTCACTTCCTTTTTTGAATTATCGTTTTTATTGAAAGGGCTGTTTTTCCGGCCGGGAAAAACTATGTTAAGGCAGGAGCTGCCGAAACACCTTGATAAGCTGGGACAAGCAGATAAGGGCAAAGAGATAAATCACCGGGTCACGGCCCAGGAAATCAGCTATGGTGGTAAGCACAACTGTAAAAAACTCCGTCATATTAACCATACTTTACACTTCCTCCCAGGAGCCGGAACAGGCAATACAGAATGAGCAGGAACACGGCGAACCCGGCTAACCACTCGAAATCCATTCCGGCAACGCCGGGGACGTATTGCTCCTCGACGGCGATAGGCTCACCGTCCATATACGTTGTGACGGTCTGGACCTTGGGGGTATATGTACCGAACAAATCCCGAACTACCTGGGCCATCGTATTGCCAGCATCAAATTCCAGCGCCGCACGGGCAAATTCCGGGATAGTGGTGATAGTGAAAATCTGGTGATTCTCCACGGCGGGGGTTTCCTCGATACCGACATTCGTAATAGTACCAGGGACTAAAGGAGTACTGGGAATGACATAGGACGGCGGAAGTTCTACGGGAAGGTCCGGGAGAGGGTCTACAGGCGGGTTCGGGTCTACGGGCGGGTCCGGGTCCACGGGCGGGTCCGGGTCCACGGGCGGGTCTGGGTCTACAGGCGGGTTCGGGTCTACG